>NZ_JBHIOZ010000115.1:0-3894 GCF_042195805.1 Bartonella sp. AP57NXGY
AATTTTTCACAGAATAAAAATCAATATTTGACTAATGATGTCATTAATTATGACTCAAAAGGAGCCATAATGAAAGCTGTCATCACTACGTCAATGTGTGTTGTTGGAGACAATAAAAGCGCTGTTCGCTTTGAACCATTACCCCCAATAATCCATTTGTTGAAGTTTCTAATCAGGTCTACGCACGTCTCAAGCGCGCCAATGCTGCAAAACCTTTTGTTGACGTCAAAACAACAGCAAAACCTAAAAAGACAGTTGAACAAATTAAGCAGATAGAACAAGAAGTAGCACAAACATTATCTGAACCAATGACTGAAGAAACCTTACTCGAAAAACCAAAAGCATCTAAAGCTTCCAAGCCATCAACACCTACTCTTAAAAAGGCTTAGACGTTGAAGTTAATCATCCACCAAAAATGGTATCTTCAACAGGTGAAGGATACCTTCACCAGTCTTCAAGCACCACACCTTAATTGGGCTTTGCGTAATGCTCTAAACACCGCAGCAAAACAGTCGAACGCTTTACTGAAAAGCAAATTGCCGATGTTACATCTGCCCAATCAAAGCATGTTAAGCAAGGTATTTATATTAAAGAAAAGGCGACAGCAAGGTTTCTTGAGACAGATATCATTCGTTCTGGAACACCGATACTTCTTAAATTTTTTAAAGCAAAAGAACAAAACGCGGCGTGACTTACACAACTGTTTGGAAAAAAACAAATCTTGCCCATGTTTTTATCAAGGATGGGAGTTTTCCAAAGCGTGTTGATTTAAAAAAGATGAAGGGTAATGTTTTTCAAAGAGCGGATGGAGATCAATTCCCCATTGCAAAACAAGAGGAACCCTCAATTGCTAGGGTGATGTCAAAGCCAGAGATTACAAGTGCTATTGCACAATATGCCAATGAAAGATTAACCAAAAATATACAGAGACAACTTTCTCGTCAAGAATACGCTGCTAATAAGAAAGGCTAGATCATGTTCTCAAGCTTTATCTATATCTTACATATCCTTATGAGTTTATGCATTACACACTTTGATTGCAATTTTAAAAACAGATTATCACTTATGCTTTGTTTTTCCATAAAAAAGTCAATAAAATCAATATAAAAGGTACTTCTCAGCGGGTTGGCTTCGTTGCGGGACAGGCTAGTGCGAACTATCGCTAGCGACAGAATTTTCAATTTGACTGTACATTGTACACTTAACTCATTGATAGATAACAATTTCAATATGTACACTGTACAGTATGTGAAACGTTTTCTTAGCAAAAAGTAATTTTTGTTGCTGAACAATTCTATAGTAATAGGTATTTTCGAATCAGGTGCCTCAAAACAACTAGCGGATTAGTTGCCGAAATAACTAATCTTCCGCAATTTAAAAGCTTTAACTCATTGTATGCTACATGCATATAATAGCTTTGTCAGGTGTGGCTATACTATATAACACCCTTCGGGGAAAGGCGTAACGACGGACTAGATGCCGTTTTTCTTAGTGCCCAGCACTCTTTTAGAGTGTCATTAAGGAACGTCTAATCGATAGGAGTTCATTATGAACATTCTTAAAAATATCAGAACAAGTCATTGATCCGAAAACCGTTCAAACTGTTAATGCGCGTGAATTGCATACGTTTTTGGAAGTTAAATCGGAATTTAGAAATTGGATAAAAAATCGCATTGAGGAGTACAGCTTCCTAGAAAATAAGGCCTTTATAGGTTTCGCTAAAATTTTAGCGAAACCTAAAGGTGGTCGTCCAAGTACAGAATATCACATCATATTAGACATGGCGAAAGAGCTCTCAATGGTTGAACGCAATGAGAAAGGACGCCAAGCACGCCATTATTTTATTGAATGTGAAAAGAAACTAAAAAGCCAATCTACTAATTATGATAGTGATAAACGCTTTGATGATTTTACTATCTTCGCCAACATGTTTTGACAAATTATTCTAAAATCATAGGTATCATCTTTGGTCGTCTTTTAAAAATAGATGAAATCAAAAAAGAGCTTGATCATTACAAATAAGTTACAAAAGAAGCTAAACGCGTTTTAGCAAGATCTGTCGTGAAACTGCTTAGATTTAAAGGAATATGACATACCTCCCCGTTCTCAAAAATGGGGAGGTGGTTTAAAGATCAAGTTTTGAATGGGAGCCCAAACGCATTAAAATCAATCGATCTTGACCAATCAAGCGATAAATCAACACTAAGTCAGGTCGAATATGGTAATCTCGATAATTGCTCCAATTCCCAGTCAATGCATGGTCATGATATCGAGGTTCTAAAGGCGGGTCATTTGCTAATGCTGCAATGATTTGGCGCAAATCAGTATCTAAAAGATGCCGATACCGTCCTTTCATTTCACGATTGAAATCACGTTTGAAGATGGTGGTACGTTCAATCGTCCGCATAGAGATCATCAAATAATTCATCTACAGAATGAAACTTTTTTAAGTTGCCCTCATCCAATTCAGCAAAAGCCGCTATGGTTTCCGCATTGGGTTGAAACAAAAAGGATGGAATAGCTTTATCTTGCGCAATGCGTGTCATCAATACTCTCACGACATCACTTACTGATAAACCAGAGGCTTGAATAACTTGACTAGCAACATTTTGAATTTCTTCTGGTACACGCGCTTGAACCATACGACTGGCAGCCATGATGACTTCTCCTTTCTCAATTGTATTTCAATGTAATACAATTGAAGTATAATTTCAACTGTAAAGCATCATTTTTTAAAGTGGAGAGGTGGTTGATTTAGCAACCGCTTGCTTTTTTAGACTTTCACCCACGTTTACGGCGTTCTTTTGTTACATATTTAAAGAAAGAGGGTGGTAAAACATCTTTAGCTGGCTTTAGACGTGCACGTTCTTCATCTGTCAATGATGGAGAATCCACAGCTTCCAAATCTTCTTTTGTATAGCCACATCTTATTTTAAAGTTTTTTTTGAAAACCAATAATTCTTGTGTGACTTGAAGCGTTTCCGTTTGCATACCGGAATATACACCCGATTATACCGGATCGTCAATTATCTGTTATGCCGTCAAACCTCAAGAGTGGAAAGATCATTAAACCCTACATTCAAATTTATTGATTTTGGCAAATTCGTCTGCTTTTTCAGTTTGTAATATACTAACGTCATAAGCAGCTTGCATGTTAAGCCAAAATTCAGCAGTAGTATCAAAAAAATAGGCTAATCTTAATGCTGTATCTGGAGTCACTGGACTATTTTCCGCAATAATACGTTCTATCCTCGTGCGTGGAACATTTAATGCTTTTGCAAGGGCATAAGCAGAGAGAGCATATTCTTTTAAATATTCCTCCCGTAAAATTTCTCCGGGATGTATAGCAATATAATTTTTCATCTCGACCTCCTACAGATCAATGATAATCTACGATTTCAACTTCATAGGCGCCATTAGAACGCCATTCAAAACAAATACGAAACTGGTCATTAATACGAATAGAATATTGACCTTTACGCTCTTCTTTCAATGCTTCTAAACGATTTCCTGGAGGACTGCGCAAATCTTTGAGGTCAACTGCTTTATCGAGCATAAACAAT
This sequence comes from Bartonella sp. AP57NXGY, assembly GCF_042195805.1. Taxonomy (NCBI): domain Bacteria; kingdom Pseudomonadati; phylum Pseudomonadota; class Alphaproteobacteria; order Hyphomicrobiales; family Bartonellaceae; genus Bartonella; species Bartonella sp. AP57NXGY. The sequence goes on from NZ_JBHIOZ010000115.1 coordinate 3,564, forward strand.
TTTCTTTGGGCTATACGTACTAGAGTTGTTGGAAAACCTTTAAGCGGATTACCTTCTAAAAGATCTTTACAACGCTTATCCGCAAAAGATTCAATCACCAAATCACCTTCATTCGCTCTTTTATATATCATAGCATGATACTAATCTAAAAAAAGGATGAATGTTGAAAAATATTTAGCAATAGGTGCAAAATGACCAAGAAGCATCGTGAGGGTCTATCGGTTCGTGCGTTTGCGAAGAAGATGGGTGTTTCACATAATGCGGTGGTTTCTCGGATAAAGACAGGTAAATTTGATGCGGCTCTTTTTGAAGATGGTTCTGTCAATGAAGC
>NZ_JBHIOZ010000116.1:0-3890 GCF_042195805.1 Bartonella sp. AP57NXGY
GTTGGCGTTGGCGGTGTTCCTGGTGGCGTTGGTGGTGTCTCCGGTACTAATACTCCTGCTTCTGGTGCAAATTCATGTTCTGATGGGAGTTTTAAGACCCTTAACTCTGTGATCTGTTCTGATGGGGGGACTCATACACTAAAGAGAAGTACTATTGGTGTGTTGAAATTTGGCGATAATGCTATGCATGCAACAGGACAGGTTACTCAGAAAGACGTGTATACCGCAGGTGATAAAGAAGTCTTGTATTTAGTTCGAGGGACAACTGTTGAGTTAGAGAAAGTGTCTATTAGGGGGAAGGCTTTTCCAGAAGGTAGTGTTATTTTGAGTTCTAATGAAAATGATGATGCTAAAAATTTCAATGGTTATCTTAATGCAAAAATGGGGGCGGGGGTATTAGCAACGCTTAATTCAAAAGTTAAGCTAGAAAATTCAAGTATTAAGGAATTTATAGTCGGGGTTGATGCACAAAACGAAGGAAGGATTCATATGAAAGGTGGGGGGATCTATTATAGTCAGATAGGAGCTTCTACTGATTTTGCGTCATTTGTTTTTCTAGATGGAGTGAATTTTTATGCAGTTGGGGTTGGGTTGAACAGTTCTGGTAGATCTGGAATTATGATGCAATCTGGATCGATTAATCTTGATAAAGGGGCGGTGGGAGTTGTAGCAGGGTATAAAGGGGTTGTAAAATTAGATGAGGTTAAGATTAATATTAAAAAGGGGATAAGCGGGCGAAATAGTGTTGATTCTGTTGATTCTACAGAATCTCCAAATCTTATTTTCTTGTCAGATGGGGGGTCTATTTCTTTTAATAAAGGAAAAGTTGAGAGTTCTGATGCAGTTGTTTTGTGGGTTACTCGTGGTATTGACGAGTTTTTAGTCGGTGCAATGGATGATCGTGCTTTCGGAGCTGGTGTTTTGGCGAGTCGTTTTGTTATTGATGCTAATGGTGATCGTAATGATAATGGTGATTCTATTTATACAAAAGATGATATGCTTGAAATGAATGCACTCTATGATGTTTATCACGTTATGGATGATGCTTCTGAAGATGTTCTCTCTACTCTAAGATGGACTGTAGGTAATAGCAATGCTTTGCAATATATGCAAAGTATTACGGGTGATAGGGAGAATAAAAATTATTTTAAGATTAAAGCTGATATTAAAGAATCAACTATTCAAATAACCGGGAAAGATTCTTATGGCATATATTTTAATACGGTATCTTCAGAAGATGAAAAAGAATCAGGTGAAGAAGTAACCGTAAGAAGTTACGACGATAATGAGAGCATGCCGATGGTTCTTTTAAAAAAAGCTACTCTTAGAATTCCAGACGGTGTAGCTATTTATGGTGGTGATTTAAATGGTGCTGTTATTTTAGGAGAGGGTAGTGTTCTTTCGGGTGATCTATTTTTAAAAGCTGAAGCTCATTCTAATCTGTTAGTGCATGCTCATAAATCTTCAATTATAGGTGAAGCTCGTGTTGATGAGAATGCAAATGCTGCACTTTATTTGTCTCATTCAGGATTGTATTTAACAAAAAGTATTCATCATAAACAATCGGAGAGAAATACAAATCATATAGATTCAAAGCTTTCGTTTGTAGATCTTTCAGATAGTAATATTGTATTTTTGCCTCCAAGAAGTGAAGATGAAGGTTATCAAACACTGCAAATTGGAAATAGACGAGATGAAAACACTCTAGGTAGGGGTTTCCGTGCTCAGGGAGATGCTAGGCTTTATGTTAATGTGAATTTTGTTTCTGATAATTTAGATAATGTTAAGCTTGTGTCTGATAAGCTTTTGATTCATGGTGATGTTTCTGGAACAACGAAGGTGTATGTAAATGATACTTCTGTCATCACCACTTTAAATAGCCAATTAGAAAATGGAGCGAAAGTTCAGCGTCAAGGTGTACAAAATCAAGATCGACGGGAGGAAAATAGAAAAAAACCTGCCTCTCTTCAAATTATTCAAGTTTATGGAGAAGCAGAAGAAGATTCTTTTAAACTTGCTAATGAATATGTTACATTGCAGGGATCACCTTATCAATATGTTCTTAGGGCTTCTGGTCCAATGCAATATAGTGCTTCTGGTCCAATAAGATATTCCAGTAGACCAAGAAAACCTGAAAATAGACCTGAGGTAGTGTGGACTTTCAGCTTAGAAAGTAAATTAGAAAATGGTGAGAGGCGGCAAAGTATAGCTCATGGACCTCGTAATCGTATTAGTCCTAAGACACCTTTTGTGCGACCTGTTGTTTTTGATGTTTCGTCATCTGAAGATGCAGGCACTTTGTCTGGGGTAAATAGTTCTTCAGGATTAGATTCTTCATTAGTACCTGATCAAGTTACTGCTTCTGTTTTGCCAGGGAATCCTGAAACACTTGGAAGATCTGATGTAGAAGAGGCTGATGTATCTGTTGGAAATCCTGTTACAACTTCTGAATCAGAAGGACATACTCCATCTGCTTCACTAAGAGTTTTGACAACTGAGGAGACTGTTGATGGAAGTGAAGATACTTCTCTTATTGCTTCTCCTAATGGAACAGATAGTCAGAATGAAGTAGAAAATGCTACAGTGACCCACAGTGATACTGATACAGTTGATGTGAATAGTGATATTACAGAGGTTGGATTAATTCCGTCTCAGGCTGTTATATCTTCTGCTCCTCAATCTTTTACGCCGGAGAGTTCTGGACTTGGAAGGTCTGACACAGGCGATTCTGATGTGGAGTTAGGTCTTTTGGCTGGAATTTCGTCAGTCGCTGGAACTGAAGAAGGTACTTCATCTTCTACGTTAGATGTTCTTCCTGCTGAGCCTTCTGCTCCTCAGTCTTCTTTGTTAGGAAGTTCAGAGACTATAGAACCTACTACTTCTGGAAAAACTGGAAAGCCTAAGGCTTCTTCTTCCTTAGTTAATTCTACTGCGTCTAAGCAAGAGAAGCCTGCATCTAAGGAGATGGGAGATAAACCTGTAGGGCGTGTTCTACTTTCTACTGGCGGAGCCAATACACTTAGATCTGAATCGCAAAACCCTGGGGTTGTATATACTGTTACATCAACCAATGGTATAAAGCAGGAAGGTGGTTCTTCTCAATGTAGTGGAGATATGGGGAAAAATGGTGCGGAGAGATTGCAAGTTGCTTATTCTTGTGCCGATGGAAAATTACACACGATAACAGGACAAACACTGAAGGCGCGTGGTGATACTCAGCATTCTATGCATGCAAAGAGTAATACAGTTGTTAAGTTAGAAACTGCCACTATTGTTGGAGCAGAATCTGATAAAGGAAGTAATTTTGGTGTTACGCCATCAAAGTTTGTGAGTGCTGTGCTTGCAGAAGAAAAAGCAGAGATTGTTTTGGATAAAAACTCAACAATTCAATCTTCTGTAATTGGGCTTGAAGCTAAAAGTGGCGGAAAAGTTAAGATGATTGGTGGAACAGTAGATGCGCTTTATGTGGGTGCTTTGGCAGGTTCTGGATCGTCTGTTAACTTAAAGGATACAAAAATTAACGTGACGGGGAATTTTGCTGCAGCTGGTCTGGTGAGTCAGGCTGGTGAGGTAACCATGGACTCTGGAAAGATTGCTATTGAAAGAGGAGTGGCAGTAAGGTCGGAATCTGGAGGCAGCGTTAAGTTAGACAAAGTTAGCATTACTGCGAAAAAAGCGCAGAATAAGTTAGATTCAGCAGAGAATTTAGAGCGTGCAGCTTTTCTGGTGAGTGATAATGCTTCTGTTGATTTTAAGAACGGAAATGTTGTTACTGATGCCCATGCTGTGTGGGTTATGAAGAGTGGTGATGCTGTTGAGACGGGTTCTTCTAGGAGAAGGAGATCCTCTGACGTTCGTCCTACTATGAATCACGTAAATATCGAGTCTTC
>NZ_JBHIOZ010000117.1:0-3863 GCF_042195805.1 Bartonella sp. AP57NXGY
GGCTCTGGGAGCTTTGGTAGTTTTGACTTTGCGGGTGTGACTTTCATTAATTACCGGAGTATTCACAACTATAATGTGAGTGCGAAGGCTGGAACAAAGCGCGCTATAGGCATTAAGCCGGATGAATGTCAATTCTTTCCTGTTGATGCGCCTGGTGTATTCCAAAAAACCTTTGCTCCTGGTGAAAGCTTGGATTTTGCCAACACGGTTGGAAGGCCGCTCTACACGATGCTTATCGTCGACCACGACCGTAATGCATGGGTAAAACCGGAGGTCTATAGCTATCCGCTTTACATTTGCACACGCCCTGAAATGCTGTTCAAAGCAGTTATAGGAGCGAAATAACATGCGGTGGAACGGGCTGCTAAACCAAATGGTTAAAGATGTACGCAACACTTTTGGGCAGCCCATCATCTACACGCGAAAGGACAACCAGCAATCTTTTCGTATCACAGCGATTTATGGCATTAAACATTCGGAATCGGACGCTGGTGGCAAAATCTCCACCACAATTGCAAGAAAGGAACTTGATCTTTGTATCAATGACATCGGGGGAATACCACCAAAACCTCAAGATAGTATTGTGGTCCTCTCTCCTGAAAACAACAAAGCCCCCTCTTCTCAAGAGCACTTCGTGGTCACAGATGTCCAAGCCTCTGAATCCGGTATGTATAAGCTTATCTTGCGGGAGATAAAACAATGAGGAACCTTTGTATTGTGTATTTCAAAATCAATAAGGCTGCCCAAGAGCCCTAACCACTGCAGCAAATTGGGGAGTAGCGGTGAATTTGTAGTTCCATGGTATACCAGAGCGGCGATGAACCCGACATCCCTCATATGTGATGTCTACTGATGCAATTCGTGTCCAAGTAGTTCGTTCATTCTTTTCAGAGCTTTCAAACACAATAGCTTGATCGGTTACCAAAAGACGCCCACGTGCTACAACTACCATTTGTTCTATTTTATTTACTCTACGTTTACCAACAAAATTAGCATATTCTTGAACTCCCAACAGTTTTTCATTAGGTGCTAGACGATAATCATATTCACTTGCATCAAGTTCTTGAAACATTTCACATGCTTCGGAAAAATTAAAGGGAGGGATATCTGGTTGTAACATCGCAACTTGTTGTTCAAAATGTTTTTTGCGTCTGTATAGACAATAATTATATAAAGCGGAACCTGCAGAAAAAGTGAGGATTATTAACAACCCCCATCCCCAAAAGCCTAATCCATCATCTTTGTCTGGTTTGTTAACTTGAGTGGGGGTAATTTGCTTATCAGTATCCTCAGCTGGTGCCTGAGTCACGCTGTCATCTTGAGTAGCAACATCTATTGACGAAGTCGAGGAGGAGGTAACAATTTCATTATTGTGTGTAATTTGATTTGGTTTGTCTTTGTGTACAGAAGCACCTACTATCGCAGAGCCGATAAATAATAAAGCTCCAATACCAAGAGTTTTCAGTCCGTTTTTCCGCCATTTTTTTATACATATTAAAATAAGTCCAACAATAATGACTGGCAATGATAACAACCATACAATCATCGCAATTGTATCAAGTATATCGAGCATTATTTTCCCCCTCCGCTATAAATAAAAAACTGAATCAAAAGATTTAAAGTGAGTCGACAAATAAAGTAAAGATAGCTTATCATTTTTAGAAAAAAGTGATATTAATGCTTGACATCATCATAAGGATATGAATAATCGAATCATGTGCCTAAGAAACACTTTAAATACACAGCGGATAGATTGCCGAAACAATCTCTTCTCCGCCAATTAAAAACTTTGACTCGTTATATGTTACACGCATATAATGGTTTTGTCGGGTGTGGCTGTGCCATAAAATACCCTTTTGGGAAAAGCATAGCGACGGACTGTGTACCGTGTTTCTTAGCACCCGGCATTCCTCTGGAATGTCAATAAGAAACTTCTAACTACACAGGAGTTCATCATGAACACACTTATAGAAATTAGAGAAAACACTGCTAATAGTGTTAGCACTCAGACTATGTCTAGTCGTGAGATTGCTGAATTATGTGGTAAAGAACATCGGAATGTTATGCGGGATATTCGGCAAATACTCACTGAGCTCAAAATTGAGCTGAGTGATTTTTCAGGATTATATAAAGATTCCACAGGTCGTACCCTTCCTTGCTACAATCTTCCCAAACGTGAGTGTTTAATTCTTGTTTCGGGTTACAGCACTGCTTTACGAGCAAAGATTATTGACCGCTGGCAAGAATTGGAAAGACAAGTAACAACACCACAAGTTGACTATTCGAAACCTGAGGCATTACTTGGTGTTTTGAATCACCTACAAAGTCAAATTGAGCAGAAAGATCATGTTATTGCCGAATTGGCTCCAAAAGCAGAAGCTTTAGATGGTTTAAAACGCTCTGATGGGTTGTTTGGTCTTATCGAAGCAGCAAAGATGTTGGAGGTACGACCAAAGGATTTAACGGATTACTTGCGTAAACATGATTGGGTCTATCGACGGGCTCCAGGAGCTCCCTTGTTACCTTATCAGGACAAGATCAAGAAAGGATTTATGGATTGTCCTGCTATCACCATTCAAAGACCGGATGGTACAGAAAAGGTGCTGCCTTCAACAAAAATTACATCCAGAGGATTGGCATGTTTGAGAGAGCAAATTCATGGAGGTGTGCAATGAAGATAGATACCAACTTCCTATGCGATTTGTGGATGGCATTGTTTCAGTTTTCTAATCATCAAAGCATTGGAGATGAGGATTGCACTGCCATAATTGAGATTATGGGCATGGTGGAAAAAGCTTTGATTTTAAAACTTCAAAATGAGGTTCCAAATATTACGAAGATTTTAGCAATTCTTACAGATTTTGGAGATTCAGAGTTACCGCATAGCATGGATTCTTTGTTACGCGCTTATGAACCAAATTTCGAGAGCCCCATTAAAAAGGTTGCTTAACTTAAAAACAAAACTCCCCTCCCTGTTCTTAAAATGGGGAGTGGTTAAACCCTACATTCAAATTTATTGATTTTGGCAAATTCGTCTGCTTTTTCAGTTTGTAATATACTAACGTCATAAGCAGCTTGCATGTTAAGCCAAAATTCAGCAGTAGTATCAAAAAAATAGGCTAATCTGAGAGCAGTATCGGGAGTCACTGGACTATTTTCAGCAACAATACGTTCTATTCTCGTGCGTGGAACATTTAATGCTTTTGCAAGAGCATAAGCAGAGAGAGCATATTCTTTTAAATATTCCTCTCGTAAAATTTCTCCGGGATGAATCGCTATATAATTTTTCATCTCGACCTCCTACAGATCAATGATAATCTACGATTTCAACTTCATAGGCACCATTAGAGCGCCATTCAAAACAAATACGAAACTGGTCATTAATACGGATAGAATATTGACCTTTACGCTCTCCTTTCAACGCTTCTAGACGATTTCCCGGAGGACTGCGCAAATCTTTAAGATCAACTGCTTTATCGAGCATAAACAACTTTCTTTGGGCTATACGCACTAGAGTGGTGGGAAAGCCTCTGGGCAGATTGCCTTCTAAAAGATCTTTACACCGCTTATCAGCAAAAGATTCAATCACCAAATCACCTTTATTCGTTCTTTTACGTATCATAACACGATACCAATATAAAGAAAAGGATAAATGTTAAATAACAGGAGCCCCCATGCATCCGAGAGAAACAATAAGGGAAAGCTTTGTTGCTTTGATAAAGGCAGCAAAAACAGTGGCTGGTGATAATGTTTTCAATATGCGTGACTTCAATTTATTTATTGAAACAATGCCAGCTATTAATATCTCAACACAAAGTGAAACAATTGAAGATGGACATGATTTTGGCTTAAGGCGGCGTGTT
>NZ_JBHIOZ010000118.1:0-3817 GCF_042195805.1 Bartonella sp. AP57NXGY
ACCTTATTAAGGTCCGGTACTCCACATTCTAAAAGTATTTTATTTCTCCATAATGCTGGAGAAAGTGAGGGAATTGAATTAACACATCCAGTGATACTTAACAGAGCTATACAACTCAACAGTTTTAAGATTTTCTTCATTCTTCCCCTCTTTCAATGGATTTATTTACAATAAAACAGCTCATAAGCTTGTTTATATTTTCTGTCACCGCTGCTTAAAACAACGGTGAACAATATTGAGATGACAGATTGAGGAAACAATCGCGCCATTCCAAGTGAAGGCAAGGATGGCAGATTGTTGATCATCACTAGCAGTGCTTAAGGTTGGCATTCTGGTTTATTTTTATATTTTTGGCAATAAGCGCTATTTAAACGCTTCTTGACACTTCGTTTTGGAATGACAGCACCTGGCACACAAATCGGAAGATCTTCGGCATTATAATTTCTACACCGATCTCTCCACTTCCCTCCTAATTTACTATGAAAACCTGCTTGGGTTAGACATGCATAAATAGATGTATTCGCATTTATACTTAACTCTCTATAATCCATCATATAATCATCATGAGGATTCAGCATTCCACATTCTAATAGTGCTTTTTTAATCTCAATCTTATCTTCTCCTAGCTTCTCTAATACATCCACAGCCTGGTAAGGACCTGGAAAACATCCAGCTATAATAAGCAAAGCCAATCCACTCAATAACTTTAAAGTTGCTTTCATTTTTTCTCTCCTTCAATGATTTTTTATGATAAGATTGCTTATAAGCTTGTCGATGTTTTATATTCCTCTGTCCATATCAATTTGAAACATGTTGAGTGCCGATACAATTGGCCCACACACTTATGCAAAAGATAAAAAAACTAAAGATTACTCTTAATCATACCATCATCAAAAAACTACGGTAGACATTCAGGCTTGTTTCTATTTCTTTTACAATGGGGGCTGTTCAGGCGTTTCTTAACACTTCTTTGAGGAATGACAGCACCTGAATGACAAATCGGAAAACGAGCATCAAAAAACTCACACGAACTCAAATATCCGGATTTATATCTAAAACCTGCTTGAACCATGCAAGCTTCAATTAATGCGTTCGCATTTCCGTCTAACTTTCTGTTGTATTCATCACGATTATAAGGTGTTGGCATGCCACATTCTAACAGCGCTTTCCCTATATCAATTGTATTTGCACCAGGCTTATCCCATAATTCCCAAGCTGATAAGGGAACCTCAGCTTTATACTCACATCCAGCTATACTTAACAGAGCTATGCCGCTCAATAATTGCAAGACTTTCTTCATTCTTCCCCTCCTTCAGTGGGTTTCTTTACGATAAAACAGCTCATAAACCTGTTGATATTTTCTGTCACCGCTGCTTAAAACAACGGTGAACAATATTGAGATGATGGATTGAGAAAACAATCCCGCCATTCCAAGCAAAGGCACGGAGGGCGGATTGTTGGTCATCACAAACAGCAAGACTTAAGGATAGCATTCATATTGTTCTGGATGCTTTTTACAAAAAGGGCTGTTCAAGCGCTTCTTGACACTGCGCCTGGGGATCACAGCGCCTGGACGACAAATGGGAAGGTTTTCGGCTTTATGATTCTCGCACCAAGTCCCTCCCCCCACTTTATCACGAAAACCTGATTGAACCATACAGGCATCAATAGTTGCCCATGCATTGTAGCTGAGTTTTCTGTTTTCTGGATCGGCATCAATAAGGCTCGGCATTCCACATTCTAACAAGGCTTTTCCTACCTCAGTAAAATCAGTAACACCATTTTTCTCCCACGTAGCCACCTCTCCTGGAGGAGGTTTATCGATATTACATCCAGTGATACTTAACAAAGTTACAGTGCTTAATAATTTTAGAGTTTGTTTCATTTTTTACTCCATGATTTACTTAAAGGAAATTGTTCACGATGAGATGAGCCATAAAACTTTTGGCATTTTGGACCCACATCTCCAAGACAGGTATGGGAGCTTATGGGATTCATGATCACTCTCCACCATTCTGTCCACCAGTTACTACCAGCAGATATTGTCTCATAAGCATAGCCATTGCCACCAATCAATCTGCTTACAACGTCAAATCTATGCCCATCAAAACCAATAGTGGTTTGTTTGCCACCACTCACATAACCTAACAAACCGGATGCCGCCAAAACATTAGCCGCTGGTCCATGGAAACTGATCGTTGTATTGCCTGCTACATCATTTACACCTTCTTGTTTGAAAGAATTCATCATATTAAAGCCTGTCAAACTGCCACGACTATGGGCATCAAAATGCAATCCTGTGTTACCATAGCGAGACATTATATCTTTTGCTTCTTGTGTGGAATTGGTCAAACCCCAAAAGTTATTTTCCATAAACTTCTGGTAGCCTGCGACCAGAAGTTCTGAGATAGCAGAATCGGCTTCTGGAAACACAACAAAATAAAGCGGTACATTTTTATTCTCCGCATGTTGCTCTGCATAAACAGCCGCCTCATAGGGTGGGGTAAAAATGCCATTGAGGGACACATGCACCTTGCCATCAAAACCAGCTTGTAAATGCTGCTTTTCTTCATCCGTTAAATAATGGAAAGTGAGGAAACAATCGCGCCATTCCAAGCAAAGGCAAGGATGGCGGATTGTTGATCATCACTTAAGATTGGCATTCATCCGCATTTTTATATTTTTTACAAAAAGGGCTGTTTAAGCGCTTTTCAACACTTCGTTTCGGAATGACCGCGCCTGGTCGACAAATCGGAAGGTTTTCCCTCCAATGATTCACACACCAAGATGGACCGCCATATCTGTCACGGAATCCTGCTTGAATCATACAAGCATAAATTGTTGCATTATCATTATTGCTGAGCTTTTGATTTTCAGCCTCAAGATAATTAAGATGTGGCATGCCACATTCTAATAAGGCTTTTCCTACCTCGGTAAAGTCTGCTCCTGGCTTGATCCACCCATATACTTCCCCTGGAGGAGATTTGTCCATATCACATCCAGTAATACTTAATAGAATGAGCAGGCTCAATAAGTTAAATCGTATTTTCATTTTTTGTTCCCTGTTCTCGTGGAATAAAATTTTATAAAATCAAATGAACCGTAATCATTTTTACACTTAGCACTTGCATCAGCATAACAATTATGGGTACTAGGATTATAGCCGATGATCGCTCCCCCCATCTCTCTGAGGGGTAGAATTAACGGATGTAATGAATCATATGGTTTGGAACGTACCCCATAAGCCGTAGGCCAATTGTAACCAATCACTGTACTAATGGGGTCTAACATATGACCTTGTATGTAGATATAATTTTTTTCGCCATCGCTTAGATAATCTACTGTATTGGCCATCGATTGCATGTGAGCAGCCGCTCCAACAAGATAGAAGTCTGTTTTCTTGGCTACACTGTGGATACCATGTTCTTGCAAGTCATTTGCTCCATTGCGTATTGTTAAGGTACCACGGCTATGCCCACTAACAATAGCATTGTCATTGCCATAACGATAGATAAAATCTTGGAACTTCTTGGTCGAATTACTCAATCCCCAAGTGCTACCCTCCCAAAACTTTTGATAATATGCTACCCCTAATTCTACCAGCACATCATCAGCTTGGGGAAAGTATGTAAAATAAAGGGGACCATTTTTATTAACAGCCAATTGGACAGCATTACCGGCTGCTTCATCTGGTGAATTAAAAATGCCATTGTAGAACATATAAACAGCACCATTAGGGCCTTTTTGTAAATGCTTTTCTTCCTCTGGCTTTAAAAAGTGATACAGAGTGATATATTTTCCATCACTGCCTTTTATA
>NZ_JBHIOZ010000119.1:0-1996 GCF_042195805.1 Bartonella sp. AP57NXGY
CTGAACAACGTGATTATCGCAGCGCGTTTTCGTTCTCATCAATCCAAAATTGAGTTATTTCAGACAAGGGCTAAATGTATATTTTGGAGATTATTATAAGCCATAGGCACAATTTTTAAAAGGGGTACCACTATGGACGGGCTTGAAATATTGCATATTATGGGGGGCATTCGCCTGCACATGCATTTTCGTGTAGATTGAGATTGAGATTGAGCGGTTGGCCTTCTTACCGAAGCCTCTGTGTATTGTTCATGTTTTTGGTTCTAATGCAGAGGATAAAATAATCTCTGGATGTGCGCATCATAATAAGATTGATTCTACATCTGTAAAATTAGGTCGGAAAAGGCGATCATAGGGCCAACGGTGGTCAATGAGAAAAGTGTTTATGATCATGAGATTTGTGAGAGCCGTATTGAGAAAGAGTTTGCGCAAAATCTCGATAATGACTCTGATGTAAGATTGTTTTTTAAACTGCCAAGAAATTTAAAAATAGCCACTCCTATTGGTTCTTATACGCCTGATTGGGCGGTTTTTTAGAGTGAGATGGCGCGCAAAAGCTTTATTTTGTACTGGAAACAAAAGGAACGAATAGCGAGTTTGATTTGCGCCTTAAAGAAATGCTGAAGATTAAATGCAGCAAGGCGCATTTTACCGCCCTTGAGACTGGTGTGGTATTTAACGAGGTACCGGTGATGAGTTGGCGCGATTCTAAGCGGGGATGGTGGTAGAGAGAGTGGGGGCTGTGGTAAGAGTGGGCGGCACGAATGACGCTGTCTTTAGTTGCGTACCGCCAAGCTAATTTTGTGCTTTGCGGAATTCGCTAAGACTTTTGGACGTACCGCGTTTACCGCGTAATAAAATCTTATGAATATCATGCAGAAGGCGCGCGCAGAAGGGGGTGATTACGTGACTAGCTTCCCAATGCCGTAATTAAGTACAGCTACATAATGAGATAGCTCTTCAATATCATCAGTTGCACTGATACTTTTTCTTTATTTTCAAACAATAATAGGTCAGATGGTAACGATTATGTCCTTTCTATCTAAGAAAAGAGTAGCACCGCTTGCGTATATGCACGAGTAAAAGTCAATCAACATTGGTCTGAGGTAAAAACCGTCAATTATTTCTAATACACCTAAGGATTTCATAGCTTGCTCTAACGGTTTATATAAAGCCGCCCTTTTAAAAGGTGGATTGGGTGGAAAATTTATTGGGATATAGGCTTTATGAATCTCTCGAACTAAGCTTCCTACTATGCAGGCCCTAAGGCGTGATTGCATATATGGTCGCATCTGTTGCTCGTTGTGTAGGCAGAGATCCTAGATTAGGAAAGGAGGGCTGGTCTTTTAATTACAAAGGAAGAATACGGCGCGTAAGTGCAACAAAATGTATTTTGAGGAGCGGTAAAGGGGTGAGGCATTTGATGTCCAGCGGGTGACGGATTAACTGGAGTATAAGTAGGCATTGCTAGGGCGGAGTTTTTAGTTAAGAATTGCGCTCTGTGCGCTATAAGCTCTCTGCATCCTTCATATAGGCGTTGGATCATCGCCCAATGCAACGTAAAGGGGCTGTTTTGTCTTTAGCGCTTGTTTGGCTGCTTCTATAGTGCCGCTGGCTCTATCAGCCATTATGGTGATAATTTTCTCGTCCAAAGAATAGATCAATTGATTGCGTAATAGGGTATGTGTGCCTTTTTTGACCGTGTCTTTTTTAAAAAGCAGCTGTTACCTCGTGGCAGGGTTGGGTGTGTCTATATGATCAGCCTGCCAAAGAAAAGGAAGCGTTATCGCGATAGCCACCAATAGGAGCCCAGCGATAAAGGTGGCAGCAAACTGCAATGATATAAAAGAACCAAGGACGCCGACCAAAAAGCTTCCGACCGGCGTTCCAGCATAGCCGATCACTCGAAAAGCAGAATTAGCTCGCCCGAGAAGTTGCTTTGGTGTGAGGCGCTGCCTGAAGGCGGTAACACCAATAAACCATAAGCTTGCTCCAA
>NZ_JBHIOZ010000119.1:2096-3803 GCF_042195805.1 Bartonella sp. AP57NXGY
AACAAGACAATAGAGTAGAAGGTCATCAATCGCTCTCCCTCCATGATAAGTGGTGGAATCGTCATTATATAAGCTTCGGCAGAAACGACGATGAATCCAGCAATGGTTGCATAGAAGAAAATTTGTTCGGCTGGAGTAATCTGTATCATAAGTAGTATGAACAGGACAATATGCAGTAGCATGAAGATGAAGAGAGCTGTGGTGGCAAGTTTTATTTTGTCGCAGCGATCAAGTAAAACGCCTGCAAGGATGCCGAAAATTGGCCACGCTAATGAGAAGAGACCTTGCGCCCAACTTACTCCGACTACGCCATATCCAGATTGTCTTGCTAATAGCGGGATGGCAGTGCGCAAAGCACCGCTGAGTAAGGCGAGCAGACTAACGGTTAGGCAAAAATAGCGTATGTTCTTGTTGGCAAAAAGCGTGAACATTCTGTTCTCCTTAAGATGCCACACAGGTTTCCGCTGGTCCATCAAGTACGGCGGTTGTATTCAGCATGTTTGCGACATAGCCGTCCAAGATATTCCTATCTGCCTGAGGTAGAAGAAAATACATAAGGTTGGAATACCATTGCCAACCACGCTGAGTCAGCTGGAGATCGTTATCACTTTCTGCGATGAGACCTGCACCTATGAGCTGTTGTAGGTTATTGTAAACGAAAGAGGGGAGTGCGGTCCAGTCAATTCTTTCTTTTTTGGCATAACCGTTATAAGGTAGCCTCATACACAAAGCCTTGGAGGCTTGTTGCTCTGCTGATACCCAATTGTAGTATACTTTGGATTTGCCTTTAAGTTGTATGTCGGTAATGTATCCGCTTCGACTGGGATTGGCTCGTGTGACGAGTGAGCCGAGAATCGACATTGCTGACGCCCCGAAGCCAACCACATAATCGTCATGATAACCATGCAAATATTTGTGATAGCGGAAATAATTAGCTGAACTCGTTTTAGCGAGCGTTAGAGGAGTGTTATTGGCAATTTTGATATAGGAATGCCCATTACACGGCGCATAGCCGCAGCTGCGCATAACGATGTCGCTAAATAAGCGAAGCATCTGTCGATGCTGTAGGCTGGATGGCTTTAGCCCTTTTTGTGCGTAAGACTTATGCAGTTGCGACGTGATAGCCAGATTGTTAATTGCATAGAGGTTGATGGTTTCAGGGTGAAGCTCGCTGGCTTGCTTCAAATCGTATAATAGTTCTTCGGCTTGCTGGCTGTGCATGCCATATAGTAGGTCTAAACCGACATGTCCAATTATCTCTTGTGACCAAGCTACGGTATTGTTGATTTGTTCACGTGTTGAGGTGAGGTTAAACAATGATCGGAAACGCTCAATGAAACTCTGTATACCGAAGCTGATCCGGTTAACGCCGATCTCACGGGCAGCATAAAGTTTATCACGTGTGACGCTCTTCGGTTCGCTTTCCAGTGTAAGCTCAGTTAAGGAAGAGAGCTCAAATTCGGCATGCAATACTTTTCCGATGTGGCGGATATTATCTGCAGACAAAAGCGACGGTGTGCCGCCCCCTATATAGATGCTGCGGATGGGCCCTCTAAGCGAGCGAATGAAATTTCCTTTGTTTCTGATCTCTGTGGTAAGCGCTGACATATAAGATTCGATTTGCTTAACGTGCTTGTAGGCCCCTTTCTGAAAGGGACAGAAGGAACAGATGGTTTCACAAAAGGGAATATGCAAATAAAGAGAAAT
>NZ_JBHIOZ010000120.1:0-3786 GCF_042195805.1 Bartonella sp. AP57NXGY
TTTTTAGATAATAATGAAATTCGTCCCCCATTAATGATGTATCTTTTTCATAGGATTTTGTCTCTGATTGATGGGCGCCGTATTATCATTGTCATTGATGAGTTTTGGAAAGCCTTGGAGGATGATTCCTTTAAAGCCTTTGCGCAAGACAGGCTGAAAACTATCCGTAAACAAAATGGTTTGATGTTATTTGCGACGCAATCTCCCAAAGATGCGATCAATTCGACCATTGCTCACACCATTATAGAGCAATGTCCAACACAAATTTATTTTCCCAATCAAAAGGGCAATCATGGGGATTATGTAGAAGGGTTTAAATTATCGGACAGAGAATTTAACCTGATACAATCAGAATTAAGCCGTGAGTCACGGCGTTTTCTCATCAAACAAGGACAAAGTTCAGTTGTAGCAGAGCTAAATTTACGCGGCTTTGATGATGAAATAGCCATTTTAAGTGGCACCACCAAGAATATTGAACTCCTAGAGACCATTATGGATGAAGTTGGACAATCTCCAGAAAAATGGCTTCCTATTTTTCAAGAAAGGTCAAAGCAATGAAAAAACTTTTATTGGCAACAGCTCTTTGCGCAATTTCTTTTGGACCTCAAGCAAATGCATTTGGAGGTGGTCCCTTTGATTATAAAATACTGCTGGAAAATATAGAGCAAGCCAAAAAATTGAGAGAACAAGTTGCAAAAGCAGAACAGCAAGTTCAACAAGGCAAACAACAGCTTGAGCAATTAAAGAGCCAACTCGATCAAGCAAAACAATTATATAGTTCCTTAAATGGAAAACCTGATTTATCCGCTCTTCAAGAATTGCTCAACAAACAAGGGAATAATGCTGCTTTCCCCTCTGATTTTAATCATTTAGAACAATCAATAGATGGTACTGGGGGTGGTAGCGGAAACACTGAAAAATGGAAGGAAAAACTTTTATATAAAGAACCATCGGGTGGTAGTGGATCAAAAGAAGCCGTTGATGCCTTTTACAAGCAAGAAGTGGAAAAATTGCACAATCGCAATGTAGGACAAGCAGCAACAGGGCAAGCTGTTTACGAAGATGCCGATAAAAAGAAAGAAGCCATTAGTAAGATTATTGAAAAACTCAAAAATGCTAAAACCGCTGCTGAAGTTCAAGATGCTCAAACACAATTAGCAGCTATACAAGCAATATTACAAGCAGAGGCTTTACAAACACAAGCCGCCTCTATGATTCAGCAAGCTCAACAGGAAGCTGAAATTATTCGTTCTAGAGAAGAATCTAGTAAAAGATACCAAGACTATGCAAGAAAAATCCGTGGTCATTAAAAATTAAAAAGAGGGAATTGAAAATGAACAAGATCATCATAACAACATTACTGCTTTGCATAGGACTTATCACGACTGGTTGCGAAAAAACTTACAGCGTAGAAGAATTTAAAAAAAATGAAAGCTTAATAAGAGAGTTTCAATGGAAGTGTGGGGCTTCTGATAATTCGAAAAATTGTCAAAATGTGCGACAAGCCGCTAAGGAACTTGATGAAGAACATTCTAAGAGAGCTTTAGAAAATTATAATAAAGCTCTAGAGAAAATAAATAAAAGACGAGAGGAACGAGAAGCAAAAGAGCGCGCTAAAGCCGTACAAAAAGAGAAAGAAGAAGCTGAAAGAAACGCTCAATAGTTGTTTTTATAAAAAATAAAAAGGATATTCAATGTCGTTAATGGATTACGTTCCTACGTACAGTGATATAGATGACCGTTTAATGAATACTCTTGGGAACTTAATGGATAAGACCATTAGTAATCTTTCAAGTTCTTTATCCGCTCCTCTTACGGCATCTTGTATAATCTATATTGCATTTATAGGT
The DNA here is from genome assembly GCF_042195805.1 of Bartonella sp. AP57NXGY. Lineage (NCBI taxonomy): Bacteria > Pseudomonadati > Pseudomonadota > Alphaproteobacteria > Hyphomicrobiales > Bartonellaceae > Bartonella > Bartonella sp. AP57NXGY. The sequence goes on from NZ_JBHIOZ010000120.1 coordinate 1,851, forward strand.
TACAACATTATATATGGGCGTTCTTCTATGCCTTTATGGGATTTTATAGCGACAACAGCTAAACTTGCCATCGTTGTTACACTCACTACAAACGCTTCTCAATATAATGCTTGGATCAAAGACATATTTTTTACTGATCTGCCTGATGCCATTGCAAATGTCACCCAAGGAGCAAATTCAGATAAAAATGTCTGGGACAATATGATGATACATGCTTCTGCACATGTTTTTGATGCAGCAAATCAGTATACAGCATGGTATGATATGGGGAAGTATATTGTTAATTGGGTTGCTGGTTTAATCTGTTTATTAATTGCTGCTTTTTTTAGCACTATTGGCTTTATCGTCACAATGTTTGCTAAACTTGGTTCATTTCTTGTTATATCGGTTGGACCACTTTTCATAAGCCTTTATATGTTTTCAACGACAAGACGTTTTACAGAAGCATGGTTAGGACAACTCGCAAACTTTATCATTTTGCAGGTATTAGTCACTTTGCTTGGTAACGTATATGTAAGTCTTGCGATAGATATCCTTTCAGGTGACATTAAAGATATCATGTTTTCTGTAATTCAATTTTTGATTATTGGAACTGGTGGCATTTATCTTTTTATCCATTTACCCGGAATTGCCTCTGCTTTAGCTTCTGGAGGAGCATCTCTTGCAGGTTCAACACATTTAGCTCACCACACTAGCAGATTAGCTGGTCGTGGTGCTCTTGCTGGTTTTAGAGGTTTGGCATCAAAATTTAGAGGAGGTAATACTACAAATGCGGGGAGTTAAAAAAATTTGGATTATCTTGCCATTTCTCTTTCTTAGTGGCTGTATGTCTTCATCAAACACGCTGAAATCACTCCCAAAGTGTGATGGATATTCTAAACGTCCACTCAACAGATCAATGTGGAATTGGGAAGGGAAGAAGCCCACTCCAAGACCTATTATTATAAGTGGCAATACACAATCATCTGTGAAAGAGAGCAAACTTGAAACGCTTTTGGCACAAAAATTCACGGACGAAGAAATGAAGTCTTACAAAAATTGCGGGCAAAAAGCATGAAAGAAAACGCCGTAGAACAATATATTGCTGAAGCACGCTCGTTCGATCAAGATCGCATGCTCGCCTCACGCCGCACCACCCGCATCTCGCTTGCAATCGCCGGTATCGCGGTTGCTGTTGCAATAATGTCTTCTCTCGCGGTCATCACCCTCACGCCCCTTAAAACCGTAGAACCTTTTGTCATCCGCGTTGATAATTCAACCGGCATCACTGAAGTCGTAGAAGCCTTAAAAGAAGGTCCAACAAACGTCGACGAAGCCATCACACGCTATTTTGCAGCAAAATATGTCCGCTTCCGTGAAGGTTTCGTCGTAGAAGAAACACAAAATAACTTCGAAACCATCTCTCTCCTCTCTTCACCTGAAGAACGAGAAAGATTTGCTGGATGGTACGGCGCAAAAAATCCCCAAAGTCCTCAAATTCTTTATAAACACGCCACCGTTACAATAACAATAAAATCAATTTCTTTTATCAATGAAAATGTCGCCCAAGTGCGTTACTACAGAACTGTGCGTAACAACGACAACAACAAAGAATTCATCACCCACTGGGTTGCAACACTCACCTTTGAATATACCAATGCCCCTATCTCTGTCCAAAACCGTTTGATAAATCCTCTAGGGTTTATTGTTAATGAATATAGAACCGATCCGGAAGTGGTCAACTGATCATGACAAAAAAATTTCTTTTTCTCATTCTTAGGATTGCTGTTGCCTTTTCTTTGACAAATATAAGCTACGCGAGTGTTTTTCCCACCCGCGCGCCAAGCGATAGCCGCATTCGCTTTATCAATTATGATGCTTATAATGTCACAAAAATTATTGGCTCCATACGCTCATCGGTACAAATAGAATTTTCTCCCAATGAAGAAATTGCCCA
>NZ_JBHIOZ010000121.1:0-3729 GCF_042195805.1 Bartonella sp. AP57NXGY
CGTTATAAAGAATATCTACTTCACGATCAGCCAATTGATAGCTTGCCATATGGTCATTCTCATTGATTTTCTCGGTTAACCAGCCTAAGCTTTTTAAAAGTGCATGAGCACTTTCCATGGTAAGATGATCATCAGTGTCATCCGCTTCCTCTGTCGCCTCAACAGCAATAGTTTTGGAAGCAACAGATGCTGTTTGCGGATCCAAGCTTAAAATCGGAGCATTTTTAGGAAAACCTGCTCGATAACACCGTGCAAGCGTAAGAGCATTGTCGATTATGTACTTCGTGACACCCTTCACAAAACCTAAAGAATTTCCCTTTCTAAAATTCTCCTTGTAAGATTTGAGCTTTTCAACATCCCCAATAAGAATAAGCCCAATAAAATGGTGCATTATAAGATCATATTCACTGTTTGTTGGCAAAGCTGCATAATCATAAATGATTTGATTAATATTTTGCCGATCAGCCCATTCAAGAATATCCGCACTGATCTGTTTCACCTTGTCTTCAGCCAATTCAGTACTAGAAACTGTATAAACTTCTTCTACTTCTTTGAGGGCTATATATTGAGGCATATTATAGAAAATCTCTTTATGAGCAGAGGAAAAGCCAAGTGTTGAAAGGGAAGCCTTAAATGCAACAATCGGCTCTTCTTCATCACTTTGAAGGTTATACATTATATTGATGATACGGTCTTTACTTATAAAATAAGCATTGCGATTGTAGTCTTTATCACGATAAACTGTCCACCCCATTTCTTTTAATTGCTCTGCAACTTTATTGAAAGTAATCAAAACTTGTGGACTAAGATGTGCTTCTGCTGCCTCTCGCTCATTAAGGATTTTCAGATGTTTTTCAGCAAATTTAACGGCATGGTTAACATACCCCTCCAGTTCTTTATCAAGATTTTGCAAATGGTCAGGTAGCTTACCCTCTGCGATAGAATCTTGATAGGATTTTAGGACATCAATTTGACCTTTCAATGCTAAACAAGCCAAATGCCAAATCACAGCTGGATAATAGCTATATTTTTGGATAAGCGTTTTGCTTTCTATTGATGCTTGTAAATCTTGGGCACGTGCCCATTGCATTATCCGCTCAGAGATTTTTGTCAACTCTTGCTCATTCAATATCTCTATACAAATATCAATTCCTTTATCAACCCCACGAAAATTCTCCCCTCCAATCGTATTAAAAGATCGATAAATATCCATAGGTTGTACAAGATTACGTTGTCCACAAAAATGAATATACAAGCAAGCCAAAGAAATCTCTTCATTAGATATTTCAGCTTCGAGATGAACATTATACTGATCATAGAGATGTACAAAGCCAAAATCTAACTTAATAAAACGATCCGGCAAAACCAACCACATTTTCCCAAGCTCTGTGGCAAACCACCCTTGAATTTTAAAAATGCGAGTTGCTGCTGTAAGACTCATCGACCACTGTTTAGGTTTTTTACGCGCTAAAATGTCATCTAACTCCCCGTTTTTATAAGCTTGCGCAAAAAGAATGAGGCGCTCAATCCACCCTATTGTTTTGTAATCTGCAAATTCTGGTACATGTAATTGGGGTGTAAATTTAGAACTTTTTAAAGCATCAATATCACCAAGTAATGCTTCTGCAACAGCAGAATGATTAGCTGCTTTTTCACGTAATTTTTGTTCAATATCTTGTGCTTGCGCCCAAGCGATAACCCTATTTAAAGATTCCTTAACATGGCTTTCTGAAAGATCTGAAGCTGTAACATCGAAATCCTCTTTCTCAGAAAACAGCGTATCTTCATACTTATCCTGTGATACTTCACCACTAGCATATTCCCAAGCAAGGCAATAAGCAGCAGTGGTAAGATTAGCCGATAGCCGAAACTTTCCCCCATCATCTCCATAATCTACAACATCATAACTAATGCCTACAATGCGATCGGGAAGATGATAATGCGCAAACATACTAGCATCTTCAGCACGATAAGGTTCCCAGCCAAGCGTTTTTAACATCTCTGTTACGTTTTTGGTCTGCATCGCTATTCACTTTCATTCAAAAAGTCCTGGATAATGAAAAACGTTAATGTCGGTTTTGTCTAACTTATTACTCAATTGTTCTTTAACCCATTTTTTACTAGCTTGGTTTAATTCTTTATCACTTCCTTTAAAATCTTTGAACGATTCTTGATATGCCTCTAATAACTATTTGTTATCTTTAAAAAAATTATAAATTTTCCTTTTGTGGACTCAGCATTTCTTTTTTTATATGCTTCTTTCAAAATCTTTTAGTTTTCACTTAATTTAGCATTCTTTCCCGTTTTTACTTCTCCAATGTTTATTTTACCATCCTTTATATAAACAAATTCCGCACGAAATTTTACTACCCCTTACCCGTCTTAGTTTTGAATACTATTTCTGTCTCGCATACTATACATCCTTCATCATTTAATTCTTGTTTTTTTCATCGCGTTTTTTATCATGATGCTTCCTGACTTGTTCAAATATATTACCCATTCCATCATTATTGTTTTGTGTTTCTTTATTGTTTCGGTTTTTTGTCTTATTTTTACTTTCCTTCTGAGAAGCTTTGTTTTTTTCTTCTTTGTGACTTTAGTTTGTTTTTTCGCTGTCTTCTTCTGCATTTTTCGATGCAAACAAATAGCCAAGGAAATCCGTTATAGCCGTCCCATTACTAGAGGATCCAATAAAATAGTTGCTCCGCCAGCCATAAAAAGAGACAGAGCCGCCAACTCTTCTAGTGTAAGCGACACAATGAATGCTGTTAATGCTGCTACCGCAGGAAGAAAATTATTCTCCGCAGCATTACCAGCGGCATCAGCGCCGGCATCAACATCGCCACCGGCAATGGCAGCGGCAACACCCCCCCGCAGCCCGTGCAACATCAATGGTGTGGTCTCTAAAGTCAGCAAACTGCGCATCAATCTTTGCGTTTATACGCGCTTCCTCTTCCGCAGTTGGGGTGCGACCGTTTAGGTCCCCCATTTCCTCTTTCACAATGCCTTGCACCCACAATTGAAACTGGAGCATGGCTGTGGCTTCATCCACAGCCCCCCCCCCACAGCACCGGCAGAGCAAGCACCGCTCGCAACCGCGCCTTTTAAACAGCCAAGACCGGCATGGGCAACGATCTGCGTGACCGTGTCTATTTTGCCTTCTGCCTTGGCGGTACCGATTTCTTCTGCCAACGATTTGCCAACCGTATCAGACAGGGCGATGCGCAGATTGTTAAAAAAGTTCTTGTCAAGAGAGCCACCCTCAAGAGCCGTTTGAACGCCTGTGCCAATGGCGGCTTTGATCAGGTTCTTTTCCGCTTCACTGGCGATACGATCGACAAAAGGAGCGGTTTTTGGCAAAGATTGTCCAACACCTGCCATTTCCGTTATTTGGCTGGTTAAGCCCGCTGTCAACATCGATGAGACAATGCTGAGAACATTCTTGGAAGAACCTAACTCATGCAAGGCGCCGGCAATATTGCCGCGATTATTGACAAAAGCCACAGCGCTTTTGTTAATCAGCGCTTGGACACCTGCCTGTATCCCTGCATTCATGGCGGTGCTCGAGCCAAGCCCCAAAGCACCGGTAATGGCACTAGCAGCGCCCGAGGCTGCTCCGCCTGTAACCGCCGTGACAGCCAATGCCACGGATAGCCGCACCGGCTTCTGTCAGCCCTTGGGCTTTATAATCCCAGTCTTTAAATTCAGCCTTAACTGCTTGCCAATCAA
>NZ_JBHIOZ010000122.1:0-3680 GCF_042195805.1 Bartonella sp. AP57NXGY
TTTCCACCTGTGATTGCAAAATGTTTGTGTTGCCAAAAACAACTCCGCACCAATATTGGATTTGGGCATGGTGTCTTTTGACTTTTGAATGTTGATGAATTTGGGTAGAAATTTCTGTCTCTGAAAGAGTTTCTTTTTCACGTTGATCTGGTTTTTGTAGAAGTTCAGCGACGGCTTCCTTCCCCATTAAGCGTTCATAGTTTTTGAGTTCTTGATCTGGAGATTGTAAGAGGCTCTCTCTTGCCTGCTTTACAGCTTCTGTATAACAATCAATAGTAATGCATAGAGCGGAAAAACTTTCTTCTGCTTGTCTACGCGTTCGATTTTTAAAGCCCAACATGTTGGTGCCGGAAAGTTTAGTGATGCTTTCAGGATGAGCTGCCATGCGCCATGAGAGCTCCTCTCCTGCAGCAGGATTTTTTTGAATTTCCTGCATTTTTTCTTGCAAAATATTTGGATTGCCATAGGCTTTTGCGGATAAATGTTGGATTTCCTCTCGATATGTTTTAACCAATGAATGGTGTGGAAGAAATAGAATGATTTCTTCCTCTGAGAGAACTCTTGTTGTCCTTTGGGTAATTTGTGAAGTAACTGTTGAGTGTGTCGTTTCAGCTTCTTGCGGTCTTTTGGTAGAGCCGCCTCTTGTTAACGAAGCTGTTCGATTTGTTGATGCATATACAGTTTCTTCGCTTAAAAGAGATTGTCTTTCCTCATCTTCTTCCGGTATGGATGACAGTCTTTTGCTTTTTGAAGGCGTTTCTTTAGGAAGGGGGGCTGCAGCGCCTGAGACCTCTGCCGCCGCTTGTTCATAGAGCTTTATAAGTTCTTGTATTGAAGAGGATGGAAAAGGATGAGGGTGTTTTTTTTTCATGCATGTTTCCTTTCAAAAATTGTTTTAGAAAACCTCTTTGGTGCATTCTTGCCTTTTATGCTTGGATCGCTTTGAGATAAAAGAAATATCGAGCTGAATGAGCTTCCAAAGATCTGCGCTATTTGCAATCAGCTTAATGGACATTTGTGTCTTTTATACAGTTTTTTTGTGAAATATTATCAATAAGTTATCAATAGTTATCGTGAATTACAGGCGCCATTTTTAGGACTATTTTTTGTAACATTGTAAAACAACTCTTGGCGCAATCGCAATGAAACGATTTGCGCCAAGAAACTCACTGAAAAAAAGATTACATGAAAAACAAAAACTATCTGTTTTTATGTTTATGCTCCCTTACATGGCAAAAGCCATTCCTTTTTCTCCATGTCTTTGTCGTTGAGGGCTGTGCTCTGGACTATTGTGTTCTTGTTCTCTTGTGTGATGATGACGATGATGATGATGGTGTCTCTCAACTTGCTGAGAATTTTCTTGATGGCGTCTTTGTTCCGCTAGAGGGGTTTGCGATAGTCTTGTTGCTGCGTCTTGTACAGCTTTCGTATAACCATCAACGGCATCAACGAGCGATCTAAAACCATCTTCAGCTGCTTTGCGTGTTTGATTTTTTAAGCCAAGTGTGGAGCGGCCAGCAAGTTTATGTATAGATTCAGGATTTTCAGCAAGTTGATTTGAAAGGTCTTTTCCTTTAGTGGGATCTGTAAGTATTCCTTGCAAGTGCTGCTGGAAAATCGTATCATCGCCATAAACAATTTTACTCCAGTGTATGACTTCTTCTGCATGTGCTTGGACGTGTGGATTTTTTAAAAGCATGACACTTATTTGATCAGCTGTGAGAGAAGGTGAAGATGATCTTCCTTTTTGTTGTGGAGAAACCTCTGTATAGTCAGTTTCAGGATTTTCTGTCCTTTGATGTTTACCTCTTGAAGGAGAAATACTGCTAACGGATGCGTATGTAACCTCAGCTTCGCGTTTTGGGGGAGCAACCTCTGTGTAATCGGTTTCAGGATTTTCTCTTCCCCGATCAGGATGTCTCCCTCTTGAAGGAGAAACACTGCTAACGGATGCGTATAGAACGTCTTCTTCTGGGGTTGGTCCGCGCTGGTTTCCTCTGTTTGGTTTATTAACTGTTGCATAGAGGGCTTCTGGATTTGCAGAAGGATGTGAATGATGTTTTTTCATACATATTTCCTTTCAATATTTTTAGAAAACCTCTTTGGTGCATTCCCCACTTTTAGTTTTGATAACTTTTATATAAGGAAGATATCCAACCGAATGACCTCCAAAGATTTTGCGCTATTCATATTGATATGTAATGAACATTTATGTCTTTTATACAGTTTTTTTATGAAATATTATCAATAAGTTATAATAAATTACAGAATCCATTTTTAGGACTATTTTTTGTAATATTTTAAAACAATTCTTGGTGCAATCACGATAAAATGATTTGCACCAAGAAACTCACTGAAAAAAATTACATGAAAAACAAAAACCTATCTGTTTTTATGTTTATGTCCACTTACATGGCAAAAGCCATTCCTTTTTCTCCATGTCTTTGTCGTTGTGGGCTGGGCTCTGGACTATTGTATTTTCGTCCTCTTGCGTGATGATGATGGTGGTGATGTCTGTGTTCTGGGTCTCTTTCTGGACTTTCTTGTCTTTGATCTCTTTCCTGTTCACGTGTAAACTGTTTATGGAGCTTTTGTACCGTACGTATATGCTTCTCAAGAGCTGAGCAAAGGGGAGAAAAACCATCTTCAGCTGCTCTGCGATTGGGGCTTTTTACGCCAAGCACTTGCCTACCAGCGAGCTTAGCAGGGCTTTCAGGATGTTCTGCAAGGTCCCATAAGACTCTTTCTGCATTCTTGGGATCGTCAAGAATCTGAGCAAGTGGTTCATTCAAAGCATGTGCGTTACCATAAACAACTGTGCACCATTCTTGGGTTACTCTTATACCATGTTGAAATTCTCTGCTTTGTAAAAGCTTTGTTGTAACCACATCTTTTGGGGTTCTGGGAGGGGGTGTTGCTCCTCTGCCAACACCTTGATAGATGGGATTTTCTCGTTGTTGGGACTCTTGCCCGCCTTCAGCCCCCATGCCAACAGTTGCATAGACAGATTCGAGTGGTTTATGGGGAGAGAGTCCACCATTTGCACCAAAATCAAGCTCTGCGTAGAGATGTTCTGGTTTTTGAGGTTCTTGACCGTCTTCAGCGCCCATGCCAAGTTTTGCATAGACAGATTCTAGTGGTTTTTGAGGAGAGCGTCTACTATTTTTGCTAAAATCAGGCTCGGTATAAAGATGTTCCTCTGGTTTTGGGGAACGTTGCAAATCCTGAGTACTTTCCCTCGATGTATCGTAGAGGGGGTTTCTTTGTTCTTGGAACTCTGTTTCACCCGATGTTAGATTAACGACTGCATAGGGATTTGTAGGGTTTTCCGGAGAAGGCTCACGCGAACCTCTGCCAACCGCTGCATGGGTAGCTCCTAATGGGTATTGGGGGGCATAGATAGTTCCTAGTGGCTGTTGAGAAGGGGGCGTGTTATATGCACCTGTTCTTGGTGTATTGTAGGGAGAATTTTTTTGCTCATTTGTTCTCCCTCTCGGTCTGTCGTAAGGAGATGCTTCGCTTGGTATGCGCCGACCTCCGCTTCTTTGTGATTTATCCACTTGTGCGTATAGAGCTTCTGGGTTCTGGGGAGCTGGTTGTGGATGACTTTTTTTCATGGCTGTTTCCTTTCAATATTTTTAGAAAACCTCTTTGGCGCATTCCCCACTTTTTTGATATTT
>NZ_JBHIOZ010000123.1:0-3639 GCF_042195805.1 Bartonella sp. AP57NXGY
CCGCCGCCGCCAAGAAAAGAACTTCCACCAGTACCAGCTCTCTTGCCGTCTATTCCACTCCCTCCACCATTACCACCAGAAAAAATAAAGCTTTCACCACTGCTGCCCTCCCTGTTTCCTCCTCCATCGCCGCCTTTCCCTCCAAAGTTAACGAGAGTCATGGAAACGGAATATCCTCCTTCTGCTGTAACAAGCCCTTTGATCATTGTTCTACCACCATTGCACAAAATGTTACTGTCATTACCTTTACCACCACGACCAATGTAAGCTGTTTTTAATTTATCTAAATCAGAACCTTTCATTTTAACATGCACACATTGACCGCCGCCGCCGCCGCCATCCTTAACGCCACCACCTCCACCGCCCCAAGCCCATACTTCGATATCGGTGTCAGCAGTAATACCATCAGGCAATGGAATATCTCCGCTTTCTGTCATCAGAATTTCAACAGGTTTTCTAACCCCGCCATCATTGTTGCCGCTACCAGCGCCGCTGCTATTGCTACTATTTGCTTTGATTGAAGCCATCAGTTTGGCTGGTGAGATAAGTGCATCCACTGTTTTTGTGCCATCAATCCAGTCTTGTTTGGCAAGAGGTTGAATGAGATCAACTTTTTTCTGTACACTATGTGCTGTATCTTGCGCTTTATCGGCTGCTGTTTGCGCAATATTTGCCTCAGCTTTTGCACTGTCTCCCGTTTTTTGTGCTGTCTCAGCCGTTTTTTTTGCATCTACTGCATAAGCTTTTGCATCATTTGCTGTTCTTAATGCACTATCTGCAACGTTCTTCGCTTCACTTGCAACATGAATCCCTTGTTGTGCAACATCTTCAACTTTATCAATTTTTGCAATCTGTGCACGTTCTGGAGGAGTTAAGATAAGATGCTTTTTCCCTTCCTTCATATTCTCCATATCAAATACATCTTTTTCTATTTTATCTGGATCATAAACTGATTTTGACATACCAAAAGACTTTGAGCCTACAAAATAACTAATGGTATTTTTGAGATCTACCGGAGATATGGGATAATAAACACCTTCATCTCCCCTCCGCCATTTTTCCATCGTTGGCTGCGTAGAACTCAACCATCGTAGCTTTGATCTTTCCTCTATGGTTAAGATCTTTTTGGTAGGACCCTCGTGCATATTTTCCATAGAAAATGTATTTGCCCCCACATTGTCGGGATCATATGTAGCAGCCTTCATATCGCCAATCCCTAAAGGCGATATTTTTACCCAGCCAGCGCCTGATAAAATCGCATTCTCATGCGCTTCACCACTTGCTTCAATATCACAAATTGTGACCTTATTTTTGTAAGCAAGAGCTCCAATATCTCTCTTTGCAATAGCATCATCAGCCTTTTTTCCTTGAGCAGCGGTTGCAAAATATTCTACCTCATAAGCTGCTGCACTCCCCACTGAAACAGGTGCAAGAGCCTTACTATCTAAAACACCTTCTTTGACTTCTTCTTTTGTTGCTGGTTCAAGCTTAAATATATGTGTGTGATAGGGTAATGGCATCGCGTTTCATTCCTTAATCAGTTCGTTGTCTTGTTGTGTGAGAGAGAGGACTGCAATTCATCAATCAGTTTTTGCATGATCTCTATGCGTTTATCTGTCGCTTCTTTATATTCTGCCAAAGCGCTTAAAAGATCATGCTGTATGTCGCTTTTGACAAGATCAAGTACCTTATTTAAGGGTGCATGAACCATTCGATTGCTTGCATAAAAAAGGACGCGGATTTGCTCCGCGTCCGCAATATCATCAATAGCAGACGGATTATTGATCATTTGAAAAACTCACGATTTTATGGCATAAACAACCGGTACATTAACAGGGCGTGTTTCTGCCTCGCCCGTTGAAGAAATCATTACCTTATGCGTGTGCACTCCAGCAGGTTGTGTATCTTTTGTATAATATGAATTACCAAAAGCAGGATTTCTGCCACCTATTTGACCAACTCTTGTAACCATAGAATAATCATGCTTATGCGTATGTTGACCTGCCTCTTCAATGGTACAAGCATGTGTATGCGATTTAAGGCAATCTTGCTGTATATCGGCAAATTGTCTACTTCTGTCTAAACCGCGACCATTATCAAAGCCGCGCAAAAACACTCCTCTAAAGTCTGGAACTTTAAAGGTTGTATCGCTGTTTTTTCCCCATTTATCCCCTATCGCCTTGAATAATTGCGGATAATCTTTGCGTTCATAAGTAGCGCCATCACATAAAAGCCAGCCGTTTGGGACTTCTTGCATAGCAAAGGTCGCAATAAAACCACAAGGAAAGGTTTCGACCTTCGGTGGTGGAATGGGGGTAGGGTTTAAAAGATACCAGCCATCAAGACCTTTTGTTGATACGCCATCATTATAGACTATTTCATAAATACCATTTGTTTGTAACTCACCACCTGTCAATGATACTATTCCCGTGCTGGTGGCTTTATAGAGTGGCTTTGCTCCTATATTATTCATGTTTATTGTTGTCGTACCAATATTTATACCACGCGCCTTAAAGCGGATAATGATATCGTTTTTATATTTCGCTATCGGCGACACCGTCGTCAACGTGATTGATGTTGTTTGTTCCTTTCCATTCACAATAAACTTTGAGTCAAGAGAACCACCATTATCGGCAAGATATTCACGTATACGCTGCATCATGACCCGCGCACTATCATTAACAGAACTAGGCGGCTGCCCTTCTGCCCAATTAATGATACTATCGGAATTCGCATTTTGATCAGCTGTGAGTGACCAGTCATAAATATCAGACATGATAAGCCCCCGTTCTTCTTAATAGCTCTTCGCGCAATTGCTCTTCTTTTTGCCGCCCATAGGAACCAACAGATTGCCGCCTAGAAGGATCAATGAGAGGTGTTAAATCTGTCGGTCCCCCAGTCGATTGTGAGAAACCCGCCATGACTGGTTGCTGTAACATTTGTTGCTGTACCATCTGTGCCTGCTGTTTTTGTCGTTCTCCATTCTCTCTCATTAAATGAAGCAAACCGGAAAAGCCCTTTTTAAGAGCACCTGCATCAATACCTTGTGCTTGCAATGGTGTGGTTTCCATAATCTGTCCTGTTAAATTGTCTCTGCTTTCAGGTGCCATCATTCTGTTTGGGAATGGCGTGTCATATGCCATCAATTGGTTGCCCCCTTGATCACCTTGACCCACTTGATTACCTTGAAGTGTCTTTTGAATCCTCTCAAACCCACGCAAAGGACCCACCTCGTTTGGTGCTGCTTGTCCATTGCTTTGGTTTTGCTGTATCGTTCTCTTCAAAGCATCTCCCGTTTTATTATAAAGCCCATAAATATGATTCATAAAATCCCCTGCTGTAGCTTCCATGTTGCCACCGTTGAGTGTGACTGCCTGTCGACCTAAAAGCTGGCTCGCTGGGATATGTGGATTTTTGATAAGCTTTACTGCCCCTGCTGGTCCTTGTTGGTGTGCGAGGTAAAGCTCTGCCTCTGATGGCTCTCTGCCTAATGCTGTGACTAAATAACGCGTATTATCCTTCGTTAACCGTGCCATAGCATCGGTTGCTTGAAAGGGATCAAACTTGTCATTCAGTTGATAGTGTTTTGCTGTTGAATCGAGAAATTGATACAGCCCCCCTGCACTGCTGTTCTTATTT
>NZ_JBHIOZ010000124.1:0-3585 GCF_042195805.1 Bartonella sp. AP57NXGY
AGAACTTTCCTGCTCAATCACTCCCCTAAACAACGATGTTTTACGGCATGATAGAATAATGAACAGACAAAATTATATCGTAAATTTGCTTTCACATATACATTATTTTTAAAGCACTAAATTACTTAACGCATTGTGCTTGATATACTCTATCATATTACACTAGTTTAAATTTAGGCACATAATTATAAAGAATAGAGATCATGTAATCTGAAAATAATGCTTTTACACTTGTCCCTGCAGATACTAACTGTGCAACTGCAGAATAATGGTGGCTTAACAATCACAATAAAAATATTTTGTCCACTGACTCTAGATCCCGTATTATCTTATACGCAACTCTTGAAGAAGCATTTAATGAACTTTCTCCGAAAAAGGATGGATATCTCTTAAGCTGTGCTGCTTACCCTGATTTGCATACACTCATATTTACCCGTTTAAGTGATATGCAATTATTTGACAGCTTTATCATGCCTACTCACTTTATGGTTTTAGCTAAACGCAATAACATTGATGAAATTAAAACCGTAGCGACTCATCCTGCCCCGCAATCTCTGGTAGCTCATCAATATGACAAAGTATTTGCCAACAGCAATGCTGATGCAGCCGTTCTTTGTAAGGCTGAAAAAGCCGATGCTTGTATCACAACATCGGTTGCGGCAAATCGCTATAGGCTGAATATTGTTGAAAATTTTGGACAAGTGCCAATGGCCTTTTTGCTCCACTCACTAAAGTCAACTAAACATGAAAAAATCTGAAGCGCTTCTTTCCATTGTTAACTTAGTTGACAAATTCCGTATGCGCCAAGAACGAGATGAGAGCATTAAGGAACCAACTTCAGCAGATAATAATATGATCAATGAATTGATCACTCTGCTGAACCACCATGCCAATATTCTTGACGGATTATCTCCAAAACTTTTAGCAACCACTTCTGATGATCTTCATCAGTGGATGATCAGCGGTTTAACGACCCCTCCTAAATTTGATAACACTTTGGCTGCTTTCAAAGCCCCATTACCAGATGCGCCCTTGTTTTTCTTGGCTCCAATGCGTGCAACAAATGGACCTGATCCAGAAGGATTCCAGCTGGAATTAGTTACAGGATATCGTCATGAAACGGCCTATCTTGCTGACGCCTCAAAATATACAAAGAATTATCTATCACCTTTTCAATGTATAAAAATGGGAATAGCATCAAGAGGGAGATAGACAACAATTGCATTGTTCTATTCCCAGAATCTGTAGCAACTGCTAAGAAAATTGATAAGCAAACAATTGTGGAAGCTGAACGTTTACTCGGTCGAGATAGTAAATTCCTGTTCGATCAATTGCATAATCGTAACTTATCTAAAGAAGACCTTTACGATGCTCGCTGTTTGTGAGGCTATTATCATGACTATGCACATCATACCGGACCGCGACCATTGGATAAAAATCTGTATATAAAATTAAATTGGTTTACAGGTCTTCTAGAAGAAACTAAAGTTGATTTAATTACAGTGCGTATTATGCTACAAAATCATCCAAAATTTTGGAAAGAAACAACTGAATTTGTTCTATTAGAACGCATATTTCGTTAGCCAAAAAGTTCTGATCAGCATATGACATTCGATGCTGGCACAGGTGTCTTGCTTTTTGAAATATTGATGCGGAACAAAGCATTGATTGAAACAAATCAAGGTTATCTTCAATTTGATTTGGAGCGTCTTGAAAAAGTAATAATATTGATGATAGCAGATATAGAAGCACTTGAAGCATTAAATTTAGATGACGCTTATTTGGCAGGAGCTAAGGATTATATCCAAAATAATCTTGGAAAACCACAGACTTCAAAGTCACGATTTAATTTTTCAACATCATCTTATGCACAGTACATTATTAGGGGATTAAATCATTGAGTTTCTTAAAAGGACAGTTATTCTTATTTACCTTTGCTATTCTAGCATTGTTTTCCATAAGTTGGTTATTATCTAAGAATTTGGTTAGCAATATACCCGTCATGCATGCGGTTGGACTTAGGTTGTTTGCCACCGCAGCCACCTTATGGCTGATTGCAGTATTTCGTGAGAAAGCTGTTTTCAGATCCCTACCATTGCTTTCCATGATACCTTCTTTTTTAATTCTCTCAGTGTTAGGATTTTCGCTGTATTTTGTATGCAGCTTTGGTGCATTAAAATCGCTCAAAGCCAGTGATTTAACTATGGTTCTCGCTACTATTCCAGGGATTACTTATATATTAGGTGCATTGACAAATGTCCTTAAATTCTCATGGCTGAAGTTTAGCGGAGTGATAATTGTCAGTGTAGCAGCTATAGCATTTAATATAAACAGTGGAGAAGGTGGATATTATAACCTAATAGGAATAGCTCTTGCTTTAACAGCAGCACTTTCTTACTCTGCTTATGGCTTATTGTCTAAACGTTATCTTAAAAATTTACCTTTGCTCACCTCACTGGCTTGGATCACAACAATTTCTGTCGCATCATTTATGCCATTATTTATTTTTGATCCTGCCCCACTCTTATATCTTAAGTTAGAAGATATATTTAAAATATTGATTTTAGGAACTGTTTGCTCGGCACCAGTTTACGTATTATATCAAAAAGTTTTAGCCGAAGGAGGCGTATTATACGCCAATACTATCGGCGTATTATCCCCTTTTGCAGTGGTTGCATGTGAATGGATAATCGGCTCGAGCCCTTCTCTCAATATGATCAAAATAATTGCTATGATTGTAGTTGTTATAGGGATGACACTCTTATTTATAGATGCATCAAAGGTATCTACATGGCAACAGAAACGTCGTGCCCAAAATTCCAAATTTAATGAGGAAACAAAATGAAAAAACTCGCGTTAGTTTGCCAGCGCAATGCAAAACTACCATTTATATTTGAAGCAGCACAAGCAGCTAATATCGAATTAATAATGATCTATGATACCGCTGAAAGCGCTCCCACTCAACACCCCGCAGCAGTCACTTCAACTTGGCAACTTCCTGTTTTTGATAACCCAGAGGCAGCTCTAGACACTTTTGCAACGGGAGCAAAAGAACGCAATATTTCTGGGATTATGACCCTTCGCGAAGAAGCCATCCTATGGACAGCTTTGGCTGCAAAAAAAATCAATACTCCAAGTATTGAACCAGAAGTAGCAGCATTAACCCGAAATAAATATCTCATGCGTCAAGCTTTTGCTAAAGCAGGCTTAAGAACACCAGGATTCTTTTATATAGATCATCCAGAAGACCTATCAAAAACACATGCCTTAGACTATCCGCTCGTTATTAAACCCGTCTCTGGATGGGCAAGTACAGGCGTCATGTTAGCTAAAAATTCCGCTGAACTTTCTGATCTCATTAAAGCCGTATGGAATGTTCAGCATAAAGACATGGCACGTTTTAATGATAAAAGTAAACCTGTAGGTTTAATCGTAGAACAGTATTTGCCAGGAAAAGAGTTTGTCGTAGAATGCTTTGTTGATACAGCAGGTGTACATGTTCTGTCCGTTGGAGACAAGGGACAGCCTGAGGGACCATGGTTTGAAGAAACAATTTATCGTCAACGCTGTGATATAGATGATCCT
>NZ_JBHIOZ010000125.1:0-3582 GCF_042195805.1 Bartonella sp. AP57NXGY
GTGAAGGTTGGTCAGATTGCCAGTGGTGGCAATATTGAAATTTTTGCAGGCAACGACATCTATTATGATCAGGTCATAGGCTATGGCAGTGCAACATTGACATCGGTATCTGGAGAGATCAGTGTTGAGAATGTGCTGTCTGCTGAGGGGGATGTGAGATTGACGGCAAACACTCTCGATTTAAGCAATAATCGTTCTCATATTTACACGCCGCAAACGCTGTATTTAATTGCAGATCATATTGATGTCTCGGACAGTAAATTGACTTATGGCGGTTTAGACTTTCAAAGCACCAATGCTCTTGATATTCACAATGCGCGGCTACAAGCCGTAAGAGATGGCGGTGGGACTGGAGATATTCTCTTTATTGCTCCAAGCGTTATGGTTGATGAGACAACGTCTGTTTTAGCAGCACGAGATTTCGTGATCAAGACGGGGGAGCTTAGAAATAGCGGTCAATTGGCATCGGGGCAGGATTTAGTCTTTAGCGTGACGGGGGATGTGACCAACAGCAAAACGGGCTTAATTTATGTGAAGGGCAATGGTGCTTTACAAGTTGATGGGGCTTTGTTGAATGATTTTGGCACCATAATGGCAGAGGGTGATTTGGGTTTCATCAATGCAGCTGGCAGCGGAAAAAGCCTTTCCCTTGTTAACAAAGCGGGCTTTATTCAAGCTGGTGGAAACTTAAATATCCAAACCAACACTCTAAAAAACGAAGCCGATAGCACGCCTGTCATCACAGAAAAAACGGAATATAGCGATATTTCTTTCCAAAGACCAAAGGGTTCTGATAGGCTCAGTGATGGGATGTTATATCAAGATGGTCCCAACCTTTGGGGAAAGGGACACGAACATCAAAGTCATACCGGACCTTTTGACGGGCACGTAAGAATTTTCTTGGATGTTCCTCTTTGGTCGAGCAAAGAAGAAACCTATGGCACCGCAATTTCAAGCGATGGAACAGTCTATAAGGCTTTTACTTGGGAATTTAAGCCTGTCTATGATCAAAAGTCCGTAAAACGCTACCAATGGAATGGTTCTCGGCGGAAGGGAGGATGGTTTGGGTCAATAAACGAAGACTGGTCACATATGACAGAAAAGACTGTCACACAAGCATTTTCGCATAAACCAACTGTTTCGGGGGTAATACAATCTAGTGGCAATCTCATCATTAACGCTGATACCATTGACAACCATTATAGCTCTATGAGAGCAGGGGGAAATGCCGATATCCACGCCAATGTGCTGACCAATTTAGGGGCAACGGCTTATAAAAACACTTATCTTGGTTGTCAGGCTAATACAGACAGTTGTTATGGTTATAAAGCTGATGGAAGCCGCGATGTTTCTTTAGATATAGCCAATGGCAAGGATCGCCAGATTGGTTCAGAAGCTTTGGAGAGCGTTCCTGGTCTTGTCCAAGCGGGTGGCACGTTGAATTTGGTGGTCGATCAACTCAATAACACGGCAGCGGAAGGTTCGATTACAGGGGATGCGCATTTTAAAGCACAAGCAGTTGAAGGCAATCCACTGGAGTCCTTAAGTGGTTTAACTGGGGCTGGCGCTCTCTTTACACCAACAGTCGATCTCAATAATGCGGGGGAACTTTCTGAGGGGCTCCCTTTACCAAAGCCCCAATCGGGTGGGGTTGGGGGCACGCTGCCCAACCAAAATTTCATTTATGAAACGCGGGCAGAATTCCTTGATGTTGGCAAGTTTTATGGCTCAGCCTATTATTTGAACAGAATTGGCTACAATCCTGACAGAGAGATTTTTTTCTTAGGTGATGCTTATTTTGAAAAGCAGCTGATTGAAAAACAAATGCGTGATCTGGTTGGTCAAGGTTTGGGCAAAGGTTCCTTTATTCCTGGAAGTGATGCCATTGAACAAGTCAAAACCTTGCTGGATGTCGGGGCAGACTATGCAAAAGCCCACAATCTCCCCTTTGGTGAGGCTTTGAGTGAAGAACAATTGGCTTCTCTAGAAGCCCCGATGGTGATTTATGTGCGCCAACAGGTCAAGGGCATGGATGTTTATGCACCGGTGCTTTACATCCCTGAAAAAGACAGAGCCTCCTTTGTTTCTGCTGGGGCTTTGATCATGGGCGATGATGTCAATATCACCAGCCAGAATACGAGCAATTCAACGATTATCAATTCAGGGCGGATTGCGGCAAATCACCAATTGCATGTGCATGGCGGGGATATCCTCAGTCAAGGAGGGCATTTTGCGGCGGGTGGTGATGCTGTTATCCTTGCGGAGAAGAATATTCGTTTAGATGCAGGGCGCACAACGGTTGACGGCGTGGAGACCGTTTTAAATACCGAGGCGCTTTCTGCTGGTGGTAATGCAACGGTGATTGCTAAACAAAATATCACCGCCTCCGGGGTGGGGATCACCACCGGAGGTGATCTTGCCATGGCTACAGAACAAGGCAACTTGACGATCGGTTCAGCAGAAACCCATTACCATGATGAACAGGGTGATGCCACCATGCATCATAAATCAGAAGTCAACTCTGGTGGCTCGACGACACTTGCCTCTGGAAAAGATTTGAATATTTTAGGCTCTGATGTTCAAGCAACGGATAAACTTCTCTTGCAAGCTGAGAGGAATGTTTCGATTGATGCCACACGCAACAGCATGGACAATCAGAATGGGAGTGAAACATCTCATGTTGCTTTACACAATGGCTCTCATTTAAGTTCTGGAAAAGAGACCACTGTTCTCTCTGGAAAAGATATCCATATGGCGGCTTCCGATATAGATGCCAAGGGCAAGGTGGGGCTGAAAGCCAGTAACGATATCCTGATCAACAATGCAGAAGATAGCTTACATTATGAGATATCCGATCACAAAGAGGATGGAATATTTAGTGAGAGAGTCCATAATAATGTTGAGGCTACTCAAGTTGTGGGCTCAAGTATAACAGGGGGTGAAGGGATGGCCTTTGAATCTGGCAACGATACAAAAATCATTGGATCGATGCTTTTTGCTGGAAAAGAAGAGGAAACACCAGATCAAGCAAAAGCAGATATTTCTATTCACTCTGGTGGGAATATTCTCATAAAAGGCGCTCAAGAACACTACGATCAGCAATACCAATCGTCATCAAGTAGCTTTTTGCATGAGAAATCTTCCGATAAATCTGAATCGCACACCACAACAGTTTCCTCTGTTCTTGAGGCAACGGGCAACATTGATTTGCAAGCAGAAAAAGAGTCCACAATTACTGCTTCTCATCTGCTTTCAGGTCAAAACATCAATGTGACAGCAGAAAATGTGACGATTGATGGCATGCAAGATCACCATAGCAGCCACTCAGAAGAACATGCATCTGGTTTTGGCGCGGGCTCAGGTGAGGACTTTGTGTCGATATATGGGAGTGAGGAAAAGGTGCAAAATGAAGAGAGTTTTGAACATCAAGGCTCTTCTCTCAATGCGTATGGCACTATCAACATCATTGCCAAGAAAAAAGATGTGAGCATAGTGGGCTCTGATTTTGCAGGTGAGAATATTAACCTTTCGGCAGCTCGTGATGTCAATGTGCTTGTGGGTCATAATAGCCATAAGTCAAAT
>NZ_JBHIOZ010000126.1:0-3580 GCF_042195805.1 Bartonella sp. AP57NXGY
CCCGTTGGTGCTTGCGTTTCTACTGTTTGATAATTGGAGGAAACAAAAGCCCCTTTCGCCCATAAGCCTGTTTCTGCGGGCACACGCCGGTGTGCGAGACCTTCAAGACGCTTACCGGCCTGCTTTGGTCCATTTCTGTAGCTCGGCAGGGACAGCTTCATATTCACCTTGATTGATCTTTTTTAACAGTGTCGAGTTACAAAAGGCTCCTCATTATAGCAAAAGGAGACTAACGCCGCGAATTGTTCATCCGTTAATGAAACTGTAACAGCGTGTTCAACGACATTTTCAAATTGTCTTAAGTCTTGGCAAAGAAGTTCTTCTGCTTGCTTTTCAGTGATTGTCATGCCTTCGTAAATAAAAGGCTTTCCAGCACTGTTTGTATGTCCATAACCTATTGTCCACACCCCAATGGCATCTTTATAGGCGTTCAAACGCAAACCTTCCCATTGTTTAATAAGTGCTAGTCCTTCTGATGATATTTTTCGCATATGATTCTCCATAAAAAAAGCTCCGCAAAAAGCAGAGCTGGATTAAAAAATTGACATCTTTCTCATTCGGAAAGATAGCTTGGTTAAGCTTCATGTCGCTTTTTCATTGGAATAAAAGAAGATTTTTTCTCAACTTTTAATTTCTTTCTTGACAAATATTCGTTTATAAACGAATATACATCATGTTTGAAATACGTCACTACCTTACTTCTGATGGCAAAGACTTGATAGCTGATTGGCTGCGAAAGCTCCGTGATATGCAGGCTAAAACTGCAATTATTCGCCGCCTTAATCGTTTAGAGCAGGGAAACTTTGGCGATTTCAAGCCGCTTCGTGAGGGTGTTCATGAATTGCGTATTAATGTTGGTCCTGGCTACCGAGTTTATTATGTCCAATCTGGAAAGACCGTATTGTTGCTATTATGCGGTGGCAGCAAAAAAACACAAGAGACTGATATCACTCGTGCATGTGCTTGCTGGCGTGATTGGCAAAACCGTGAAGATTAAAGGAGTGCAAAAATGAAAGACCGTAACCATGATGATGCAATGGCAGAAATATTCCGTGATGATCCTGAGTTGGCAGCAGCGACCCTTGATGCAATCCTAGCAGATGGTGATCAGGGTGAGCTGCTTGTAACTCTACGCCAAATGGCCAAAGCTTATGGTGGTGTTCAAGCTGTAGCTAAAGCAGCCAACTTGAACCCAACACAACTTTACCGTACACTTTCAGAAAAAGGTAATCCAGAGTTCCGCAGCTTGAATGCTTTACTGCGTACCATGGGGTTTCGTTTGGCTGTACAGCCTCTTGAACGACCAGTTCCACACGTATAACTTTAGTGTATTAACCCCTCCCCACCTTTAAAGATGGGGAAGGGAGTTCTGTTTTTTTAATTAAGCAACCTTTTTAATGGGGCTCTCTAAATCTGATTCGTAAGCTCGCAATAAAGGTAACATAACTGTAGGAAACTCTGAATCGCCAAAATCTGTTAGAACTGTTAAGATTTTAAGTATATTTGGCACCTCATCTTGAAGTTTGAAAATCAAAGCTTTTTCTACCAAACTCATGATGTTAATCAGAGCTGTACACTCTTTTTCATTAATATTTTCATCATTAGAAAACTGATATAAAGCTATCCACAAATCGCACAAAAAATCGACACTGCTATTCATTGCACACCTCCAAAGATTTGTTCTCTCAAACATGCCAATCCTCTGGAGGTGATTTTTGTTGAAGGGAGCACCTTTTCTGTACCATCCGGTCTTTGAATGGTGATAGCAGGACAGTCCATGAATCCTTTCTTGATCTTATCCTGATAAGGTAACAGCGGCGCCCCTGGAGCACGTCGATAGACCCAATCATTTTTCCGCAAGTAATCTGTTAAATCTTTTGGTCGTACTTCAAGCATTTTCGCTGCTTCAATAAGACCGAATAAACCATCAGAGCGCTTTAAGCCTTCCAAAGCTTCTGCTTTTGGAGTCAATTCAGCAATAGTGTTATCCTTTTGCTCGATTTGACTTTGTAAGTGATTCAAAACACCAAGTAATGCTTCGGGTTTGGAATAATCAACTTGTGGAGCGGCTATCTGTGGTGTCACTACTTGTTTTAACCGTCTTTCACATTCGATAAAGTATAAACGAGCTTCTCTACCTTTCTTATTATTTTCAAGCATAGAGAGCTCTTTGGCTACACTTAAAGTCAGATGATAATCTTTACGATTGTGACCACCTCTGCCTTTGCTCGCCAAATTTGGCGACCAAACAAAGTCTTGATTTTCTAATAAATTATATTTTTTGATACGGTCAGTAATCCAATTGGAAAAATCTTTACCTATTTCTAAAAACGCATGTAATTCACGTGCGTTGACTGTTTGAACGATATCACCATTAATCGTGGTTTGATGTATATCAATTAAATACTGTGCCATAATTTGGCTCCTATGTGCTTAAAGGTTTCTTAATGACACTCAATTAAAGAGCGCCGGGTGCTAAGAAACACGGCACATAGCCCGTCGTTACGCCTTTCCCAAAAGGGTATTGTATAGCATAACCACACCCGACAATATCATTATATGCTTGTAGCATACAACGAGTCAAAGTTTTTAATTGGCGGTGAAAAGATTGTTTCGGCAATCTATCCGCTATGTGTTTAAGGTGTTTCTTAGGCACCTGATTCGATTATTCATATTGTCGCCACATTGTCAAGTAGCTTCTAATAATTTTTTGATATTTTTGCTAATTGATATCTTTCTCATCCATATGGATAACGCCTTCACCTTCGTCGCATGCGTCTGGTGGGGCGTTTGGGTCGAGGGTATCATCTTTGTCTGGTGTGGTGTTTGCAACGTTTCCAGCCGCATCTTCTTGGGTTTCATCAAAAAGTTCGCAATCTATTTTTGTGGTATAACCACCTGTTTTATCAAGCTTGTGTTTAACACTTTTGATGCGCCATTCTGCTGGAATATAGGGGCGGAAAGGGGGCTCTTGAATAAGCTTTGCTTCTGCTTGCACAAAGGGATCACCACCAATATCACATGAGAAAGAAGATTTCCCACGTGATGATTTGTTGCGATAAGCAGCAATGGCCGCAACAGCTTCTGATTGATTGTGGTAGGTGTATTTGAGTTCATGAAAAGGCTCTTTACCAACCTTGACTTCCTTTTTTTCACCAGTGCGGATATCATGATAGCTTGCGATAACACCGCCTTTTTTCTCTTCTTCTTGCTCTTGATTTTCAGATGTTTTGGCTTCCGTCTCTTCTTTAGGCAAATTGGGGGCGTCACTTTCATCCATATGGATCACATCTTCGCCTTCCTCAATTTCCTCTGGTTCTCGTGCATCAGCGGCGGCTTTTTGATCATCTCCTGCATCTGTCTTTAATCCATTGGCGGCACCTGCTTCATCGCGTGCACTGTATTTAAAATCCCAAGAGGTACATTGTTTTTCATGGATGACAACGACGGGCAGTGTTTCACCGGTAATGGCTTTGCCTTCACCCCGTTTGGCAAGCACCAATTTGCCATCAACGGGTTTTGCTACCGCATCATAGTCTTCTGCAAGGCGTGTGGCAAAAGCCATATCGCTTTCAGAAGT
>NZ_JBHIOZ010000127.1:0-3570 GCF_042195805.1 Bartonella sp. AP57NXGY
TAGGTTGATAGAAACTGTCTTGCATTTTTATTAAGCGTAAAGATGGTGGTGCAATAATGGATTTTATACCTTGCACGATTAGAAGGAATGGGAGTGATATCGACTGATCAAAACTACAGTGGACCACGGCGTTCGCGGCCTTTTGACCGGCATCGTAGCGGATTTGTTTTAGCGGAGGGTGCAGGTCTGTTTGTTATTGAAAAATTATCTAACGTATTGGCGCGGCAGCGTGAGCCGTTGGCCTATTTATTGGGTTACGGCGGTGCACTTTGCACACAGCATATTGTAGCGCCGCATAAAGATGATCTCGAAATGCAACTGTCGATGGAGCGGGCCATCGAACATGCGGATGTTGACCGTACCGCTATTGATTTTGTGAATGCACATGGGACATCGACAGTACAAAATGATCAGCACGAAGCCAGTGCAATCAGAACGGTTTTTGGCGCGCACAACCCGGCGATTGTGGCGACAAAATCTTGGCACGGGCATCTGATTGCTGCTGCCGGTGCGATGGAAATTTTGGGTGTACTGGTTTCTTTTCGGAACAATGTTTTGCCCAAAATTTTGAATTGTGATGAAATCGATCCTCAATTGCCCGCTGGTATTGCGCTTGTGAGGGAGCATCAGTACCGACCGCTTAAATACGCATTGAAAAACTCATTTGGTATGGGCGGTGGCGCAAGCAGCTTGGTTTTAGGGAATCCACAATATCTGTAAGGGACACCTCATGCTAACAATATATTCCTTATTAGAAAGAAACTGGCAAGTGATTTGTCATCACAGTCATTATTCGGCAGAGGATGTCAGCATGATGACAAAAGGGTGTGCAGATACAGTAGTTAGATATTGTCGTGATCGCCCGCAAGGGGAGCAAAATAAGCTGTTTGTTTTTGTGATTAGAAATAATTTCGAAGGCATGATTAGCTATTTTGTTGCGTCTGTGCTAAAATTGAAAGCTTGGATCGTCAGTATTCATGATTTAGACATTGTTGATATACTGGTTGATGCTGATTGCATTGCGGCTGTTGTAATGAGCCATGAAGTCAGGGATATTAATATCATCAGTCACCGGATTAATATCGCGTTTGATCACTGTCTTTCAACTGTGAACGAAAATCTGGCTGATTTTACAGCATATCCGTGCGCGCATTTCTATTTTTGTACCTCCGGAACAACCAGTAAACCCAAGTTGATTCAATATCATGAAAATATTCTGATTGAGAATGCCATCGCGGTGAGCCAATCTCTTGGACTAAGTAATGAAGATTGCTCATGTGTTATTTCCCAGTGCAGTATATGTATGGTCTCTCTACTATGCTATGTGCCTTCTTATCGGATAGCAAACTGGTATTTGAAAAATTTCAAATAAGTAATATTGGTGAACTCGTTTCGCACTATAGCATTACCAACTTGCCTTTAATCGGTGACTGGATGCTGGTAGTAAGCGACAATTTTTACCAAAAGCCGAATCCATGTGCAAAATATCTTGAATGCATCCGATCGTTTGCTCACCGTACAAGCATCGGGTATCCTCTCATCATGTACGACGTTATGGAATAACTTCGGTCAGACCGAATCCGGACCGCGCTTGTTTCATAATAAGATCTGTTCGCTACACGATTGAAAGAACCAGTAAATATGGCGTTGTAGCGCCGGGTAAGGCTTTGGTGAGTGATATAAAAATTGATTTGCGCCCCATTGATCGGGCGGATGCTTCTGATTCAGTGCGCCGTACGTTTTATAAAACGCCTTTCGCGTGTGATGGTTATGTTGATAGTTCCTTGCAATTAAAGCCGCGTGATGAATGGTTTGATTCCGGCGACCTGTTTGTTAAAGATGAATCCGAATGCTATTACTGGATAGCCAGAGCCGTTAATGAATTTAAACACAATGGTAAGTTTATCCCAGTTCAACTGATCTCAAATGACATTATTAAGTATGCCGGATGTTTAAGGCATTACTTTTCAAAAGCACAGAACGGCGATCTTTATCTCAACCTTGATATGTCGGCAAATAGTGAGCAGGTTAAAGTCGTTACTAAACTATTGACTGATAAATGGTATCAGTATGCATTTAAAGTAAATATCAGAAAAATTGCCACGACAAATACAGGGAAAATAAAATGTACCGTGTAGATAAAGCTCATGGTATGAGCAGAGTGTATGTTAATCGCCGTGCAAACAATTATCTGTGCATTGTGAGCCATTCTTTTTATACCTATTTTTTAGCTATTGATAGGCTTCATCGTTATTTGCCTGTATCGACGAGACGTACATCGAGAGTGATATTGCACCGTGAAATGGCGAAGGTACTTTTTATCGATATATTTAAACGGATTTTGCCAGATGTAAAGATGTCACACAGTTCTGTGAGCCATGGACGGAGTAAAAGTATTATGTTGCTTAATAATGATCCGCGGATTCAGTCTGTCGTGGTTGATATCGAATTTATTGAGAAAAAAAACTACCGAGGCCATTTATGCTAGATTACTGTGAAAAATGCGCGAACTTTCCAGAAGGGCAGGTGCTGGATAATCGGCTATGCACCACAATATTTAGCTGCATGGAGAGCTTGTATAAGGCATTATGCGCCATCTCGGCGTGTACTTTTGATATAAATGATTACTTTTTAGTTGAACATGACAGGACGCGATGTGTTTTTCGGTACGTTGGGAATACATTTGTGTTTAAAGGGATGACGTTTATTTGTAACTGCTATTATCTTTGTCAATCTGTGATAACCGTTGTTTTGCTGGATGCATGTTTGCAATCAATTATTTTAGATGACCTCTTATATGAGGACGTAACCGTTTCTATACCCAGTTAGTTTTTAACGAGTTTATGGCAATGCCATAACTAGCTTCATTTAGAGGAATATGTGATGAATGATTTACTGGTAAATATCACCCCTGAGCACTATGAAAGGTATGCTACTGAAGGTACATCACCGTGGAATGCGTATTTGATGGAAAGAGTTCTGGAAGAAGCATCTGGTGTTACTTCTGCGAAGAAAAAATTCTCGATATTGGCATGGGAACTGGCCACATGCTTTTCAAGCTTTACCGCTCCCAAAAACTCACAGACTATTTCTTTTACGGGGTTGATATTGATCCCCGTATGGTTCAGTTTTGTGTTAAAAAATGTACCGAGTTAAAATACCAGCATGCATTCAACATCATTGAAGCCAGCGTCAGCAATTTACCGTTTCCCGATAACTCCTTTTCAATGATTTATGCCCGTTCCGTAATTCATCACTGGGCTGAACCTAAAAAAGGATTACAGGAGTTGTGCCGTGTTTTAGATCGCGGCGGTCGTATTATCATCCATGAACCCCTAGCTGATGCAGAAGAAACAGCACTGGGTGTTTTTAACCAATCACGTCGTGAATGCGGTGTGGCAGCTATGTCCACAGAAGAAAAATTCACATTAGCCGGTATCACCGATTTTTTATATGGCTGCGATCTTAGTGAGATGAGCTGGACAGTGAGACGTGGAGAAGGTCTAGCAGCTCTGGGCTGTGAAATTTTCATTAAAAAGGTCTGAGTTATCATGGATTATTTCTGTGCTG
>NZ_JBHIOZ010000128.1:0-3565 GCF_042195805.1 Bartonella sp. AP57NXGY
CACTTTGTTTTCCTTTGGGCGCACAACAGAGATCAATCACACGCTCACAAGAGAAGAAGGCAGGCTTATTGGTAATTGGATAGATGATGGGGATGAAGAGTTAAGCTGGGAACAAATCGATTATCCATGGGACATGGCAAATTTTCCGTGGTGTTCGGTCAAAAAACATGAACGCGATATACTCATGGCAGAGTGGTTTAGCAACCGCACGCTTTATCTCGTGTTAAAAGACAGCCAAAATAGCGTGATTGGGTTTCGCAGATGCTATGCTGTAGCGCCTGTCGAACAGGCTTTGGATGGTGTTTATAACCATTCAAGCGGCAGATTCCAGCCCTCCCCGATGGGCACGGCGCTTCTTGTTGCAGCCCGCACAGATTTTCACGATGTTGATGGCAAACAAGCAGCTTTTGTTTCCATTCTCGTTCATGGCTCTCTTGCACAACAAACCCCTCCTGGCAAGCTTTGGCTTGGAGCTCATGAACTGCGTGGTGGTGTAGAAATTCTCAAAACACCTATCAATATTCCTTTGCGTGCTGATGTTCGCGAACAATTCAAGATTTTATTGAGGTTTTAATATGAAGCATGAAAGTGGTTTACCCTTTGCAATTGACAGATCTCGCGGCAAAGAGGAACAACAAAGCGTGGTGTTTTATGGCACGCGTCCCTTTATTCAAAGTGGTGAACTCAATGAAGTTCAAACCATTATAAGGGGACGGCATGACCGTTTGGGGCGCCTTGTGGCACAAGAAGGAGACCGCGTTGAACGGGCTGATGCTTTTGTCAACAAAGAGACAAGGACCGTAACGTTAACGGATGGCAAGATTTATATTGCCGGTGATATTTTTCCCGTTGCACCAGCTGTACTCAACAATGTTGCCATGATTGGGCGCTTGGAAATTGGTGTGAAGCTGCAAAAAAAATGGATAACACACGAAGATGATCCAGAGCTATTGGGGCAAGTTGCCGGCACCTTAGCAGAAGGAGAGCCTGGTGCCGCACGCGAAACAGCACAGCTTGTTTGGGCACTAAAAGAGGATGAGCAGAATGGCACTTTCTTTCCCGTTTATATCTTGCAAGATGGTGTTCTGATTGATCAAAAATCCCCATCACTGCTTGAACCCGCCATGCAAGCCATTGCGACGTACGACCGCGCCCATGGACATTATATCGTGAGTGGCTGCCGTGTGAGCGCATTGGGAGCCAATAACGGTTGCCAAGTGTTTAGCATTCAAGAAGGAGAAGCCAATATCAATGGTTTCAAACGCAAACGCTTAGCGGCTTTGCGTCATGAAGAACTCGAGGACTTTTCGACAAGCGTTGTTCCTAGCGAAACGCATATTTTTGCGCCTTCAAAAGGGAAAACAAGTTTTACCTTTAAACCCTATTATTTTCCTATTGCCGATATTCAGTCTCTTTTGTTGACAAAAGAAAAAACCGTTAACGTCACCCGTGGTGCCGTTGCCGCTGGGCGTGATGGTGTTCCTGATAAAAGCATCACCGCGTTTATCAAAATCGTTCAAGGAAGCAAGGAATTTAAAGAAGGCACAGATTTTAAAAAAACCGGAGACACCATTGATTGGGCACCCGTGGGAGACGAACCTTTAGCAGGGAGCAGCTATAAGGTGACTTACCGCTATCGCGCAAAAATCACGGCTGATAAAGTAACAGCGCAGGAAATCACAGTCTCAGGGGGAGCGGAGGGTGGTGATATTATCGTCAGTTACACTTATAAATTGCCCCGCATTGACCGCATAGGACTGAACACGGGGGGCAATGTGGTTTACATCAAAGGTATCTCAGTAGACCAACCCATGGCACCCAGTGTCCCTGATGATGTGTTGTCCCTTGCAACCATTACCAACAATTGGCTTGAAACGCCGGTTGTGGTCAATGATGGCACACGGGTTGCCCCCTATGATGAAATGTGGCGCTATTTTCAACGAGTGCTTTCGCTTGACCGTCTGATGCAATTAGAACGGATTAAAAGCAATGTTGACTCTAAAGAACCTGTTGCCAAAAAGGGCATGTTTGCAGACCCTTTTCTTGATGATAGTTACAGAGATGAAGGCTTTCAACAAACAGGTGCTGTAGGCAACGGCATTTTACAGCTTGCCATTGACCCAACCTTTTACATCGCTAATCTTACAGCGCCTGTCACCCTTGACTGGACAAATGAAGTGATCATTGCGCAAGAGTTGACAACGGCTTGCGAAAAAATCAATCCTTATCAAAATTTTGCACCCCTGCCTGGTACAGTAACCCTTGAACCCGCGACAGACTTCTGGCATGAACAACGCACAGATTGGCTTTCGGGTATCACCAATCAAATCATTATGGGAAAACATCGCGGCAGAACTATCCGTAACACAGAAGTGCGTGATGACTTGGTCAATGCACATCAAGAACAAACCGACTTTTTAAGACAAATTACCCTTCACTTTAAAATTGAAGGTTTTGGCAGTAGCGAAATCTTGGAAAGTCTTACCTTTGATGGTGTGAATGTTTTACCAAAAACAAAGCTTGTTGCTAACACCAAAGGCACCCTTGAAGGAACTTTTAAAATTCCACAAAACATCACCGCTGGCACAAAAAACGTTGTGGCACAGGGAAAAGGTGGAACCATTGCAACGGGTCTTTTTACAGGTCAAGGCGTGATTGATGTGAAAGTGATGCGGCGCACCACAACAGTAAAGATATGGACGCAATTTGACCCACAAGCGCAAGTCTTTACCCCCGATGAAACACGGCAAATCACCGGTATTGACTTTCATCTTTGCAAAATCGGTAATGAGAACCATGATTTGGTGATTGATTTGGTCACTACAGAAAACGGTTATCCGACCGCCGATATTCAAGCACAAAGCTTTTATTCTATGAAGGGCGCAAAGCTAGGGTGGGCAGAGGCACGCTATGATGTACCACTCCTTGTGATGGATGACCGCTTAACGGCTTTTGTCATTAAAACCGATGATGCGGATCATTCTGTCTCACTAGCAAAGCTTGGGGATTTTGATGCAGAACACCAGAGATACGTCTCGAGTCACCCTTACGTGACCGGTCCACGCTTTTCTTCTGTCAATGCTAGGAGCTGGACCGCCCATCAAGATGAGGCTTTAGCCTTTCGAGTGCTGGCGGCACGCTATACACAAACAGAAAAAACCATTGATCTTGGCACTTTTGACCTTGTTGACTGCTCTGATTTGCAAATACGCGCAGCCATTGAATTGCCTTCAAGCGATTGTTCTGTCATCTTTGAAATTGAACGAAACAATGGCACAATTTATCAACTTCTTCCCTTTCAATTGCTAAGCCTTACTGAATATATCAGTGAAAAGATAAAGCTTCGCGCTATTCTCAAAGGCACCGAAAAGCTCTCACCCGTCTTGTTTGCGCCTGTTCAATTGATTGCGGGAAAGATCCATAAGGAAGCTACCTATGTCACGCGTGCTTTTGCCTTTGGTGAAAAAGCAAGATTGACCAGCTATATCAAAACCTTTTTACCGGGCGGTGCAACCTTTTCACTGGAGATGCAACTGGATGATGGTGGTTTCACCCCTTTGAAACT
>NZ_JBHIOZ010000129.1:0-3565 GCF_042195805.1 Bartonella sp. AP57NXGY
GTCTCACGAATACGATCATCTAATATGGGATAAGATATATTGGGATTATTATCGTTTTCATTCTTTTGTCCTACCGAGTAAGGGGGATTACCAAAGATAACTTTGATGTTCAGATTTTTCTGGTGTTCTAAATATTCACTGTTTTCTTTGAGTATACCGTCTATCAAGTTTTTTTCTTTAAGCGTTTGAAACGTATCAGCCAAACCAATATGCTTGAAAGGGATATACTCACCTTTCATAAGACTATGATAGGTCGATTCAATGTTAATCGCTGCTATGTAATAGGCAAGCAAAACAATCTCATTGGCATGGATATCATGACGGAATTTATATGCCATATCCTCTGGTTTTATGAGATTCGATTGTAATAACCGTGTGATAAAGGTACCCGTTCCAGTAAAGGGGTCAAGTATAGAAACCCCCCGTGATCCTAGGCTTTTTCCAAATTCATTACGCAACACATCATCAACAGAATGAATGATAAAATCCACGACCTCAACGGGGGTATAAACAATCCCAAGCTTATCCGTGGTTTTCTTAAATGCCTTGGCAAAAAAGCTTTCATAAAGCGTAATAATAAGATTTTGCCTTGCTAAAGGCGAGGTAATCCCAGAAGCACGAAGCTTTACACTGTTATAAAACTCTTGTAATTCCTTGGATTCTTCCTCGATATTGGTTTTATCCAGTTCTGTTAAGATCCTTTCCATTGCTTGCGAAATGGCATTGTTTTGCACAAATTCATTTCCTTCAAACAAGGCTTCAAACACGGGACGCGTGACAAGATGTTGCGCTAACATCTCAATGGCTTCCTCTTGCTTTATTTCACTGTTTAAGTTGTTCTTTAATTCCTTATGAAATGCATCAAAAGCATGAAAGGCTTCACTGGTTTCATCAGAAAGCAGATTTTGAAGATGCGTGATATGGTTTTGAGCAATCTCAGCAACATTGCCCGCCCAATTTTCCCAATAATCCGCAATAGCAAATTTCTTCGCAATAAGGGTTTTCAGAGCATTGGGAAACTCTTTATAAAAAGGTAATCTTCCTGTTACGCTATGAATAGTTTGTGGTTCATGAGCGGCTTTTCCAATCTCAAGTCCCATATGTTCTGATTTTTCATGGATATGAAGTTTATCCTCAACCGCGGTCATGCTCTTTAAGGCGACAATCTCCAAAGAATTACTAACATCTTGCCCCAAAATCATCTGGTTAAGGGTGATTTAAAAATTCTCATCATGAGCAAGCAAAGCATTGATGACTTGCCAGACCACCTTGTATCTCTTGTTGTAGCGTAAAGCATGTTCAGCAGAAACCCCAGCAGGGATCCCAACGGGTAAAATGATGTAGCCTCTTTTCTTGCCCTTTGCACGGCGCATGATACGCCCCACCGCCTGTATCACATCCACATGACTTTTACGCGGGTGTAAAAACATAATGGCATCAAGAGCAGGCACATCCACCCCTTCAGACAGACAGCGAACATTGGTGAGCACACGGCAAGTATTTTCCCCCACATCTTCCTTAAGCCAATCAAGGGCTTTATTGCGCATTTTGGCACTTTGTGTTCCATCAATATGATCAAAGGTACACTGAAGAGGCGGGGTATCTTTATAGAGTTGATGAAGATTAAATAATTCTTCCTGTATTTCTTCAGAATTGAAGGTTTTACGAATGCGTTTAGACGTCTTGATATCTTTACAAAATGCCAAAGCCCGCCGCATGGGATTGGGGTCATCACTTAGATCAACCTTTAGATCTATTTTAGCAAGGGCTTGATAACAGCCTATAATCTTGGTTTTATCATCAAGAATAAGTTCATAATTCTCATCGGTCATTAGATGTTGAATGGATTGACTTACTTCTTCTTCATTAACACCCAAAACAATAATCTTATAAGGTGCTAAAAGTTCATTCTGAACGGCTTTTGAGAAAGTATAGGTATAAAGCTCTTTTCCATAGAGTTCTTCATCATCCATAGAGGCGAGAACGGCATTGATCTCATTGGCTTGCTTTTTGGCATCATCGGTAAAGATCTTAGGGGTTGCTGTCATATACAGCCGTTTTTTACCTCGAATGATGCTGTTATCATGAACCTTGATAAATTCGGATTCATTGTCTTCAGTTCCCAATGAAGCCCCAGTGGTTCTATGCGCTTCATCACAGATGATCAGATCAAATTCGGGTAAATCATACTTTTTTTGCGCATCAGAAATCACTTGGATTGAATGATAAGTAGAAAACACCACGGTCATCAGATCATGTGAAACCTTACCTGCTTTACTAGCCAGTTCTTTTGCATCCGTGGTAGCCGGCAAGGCAAGATCAGAGCTATCAAATTCAAGAGCATCATTTTTATTCTTACGACGTTTTCCCACTTGTGTATCCGAACACACGGCAAAGGAGCGCAAAGGTACTTCTGTATCTTCTGTCCATTCACGAATTGTTTGAGATATGAGAGCAAGGGAGGGCACCAGAAACAAAACACGCTTGCCTTTCCCTGCTATGGTTTCTGCTATCTTCAAACTGGTGAAAGTCTTGCCCGTCCCACATGCCATAATTAGCTTGCCACGGTCGGCTTCTTTTAAACCTTCACAGACTTTCTCAAGGGCTTCTTTTTGATGATCTAAAAGCTTTTTTTTGGGTTGCTCTTTAAGAACGGCTTGTCCTTGTTCTTTATACGCCCCCCAATCGATTTGACTGCTTTCCAAATCAAAAAGGTTTATGCGTTGAATACGAACCTCTTGCCCCTCACAAGTCAGTTCAACATTGTCACTCCAATCTGTTTCGGTGCTATCAATCAGAATACGACGCGTGAAGATCTTTTTGCCAGAAGCTGCTATAAAACTATCAATATCTTCTTTTTTAATTATGTGAGAGGCATCATAGCATTTACATTGAATGGCAGCATAGCCACCTTCATCACGGACTGTAGCGACTAGATCAATGCCAATATCAGTTCCATCTTCTCCATGCTCCTTAGCCCATTCACAATAGGTTTGAACCTTTTCGTATTCCTGCTTTTGAAGCGGGTCGTTTGTCAAATAAGCCATGACAAGGTTTTCAAACATGGTTCCTAATTCACGGGGTGATTTAGCTCGTTGACGATAATATTCTAACAAAGAGCGTAAAGTGACGTGTTCATTATCAGAATGATGAGGGCGAAGCATAAAGAATAAACTTCATGACAATATATTCTATTGATTAATTCTCTTCAAAAGAATCAAAATGAAGCTTATTAAATCCATTTTGAATGAATAGTGTGAAAAATTCGGAAAATGCTAAAAAGCGGATAAATTTTTTCAAAAAGTTTTTTTTAATGCTGTTTATCCACAGCCTATGAGAGAGATCAGATCAGCAAACTAGTGAAATTTGCTATTCGTTTCACGGGTTAATCAAGACAAATGAAGCATGTGCTTTTAAAATATCATAATGATTATTTTGATAGGTTTTATGAGTCACTCAAATAGTCTATTTTGTCAGTTCAATTTACTGACACAAACTGACAAATATATATTATGGATTGTATTTAAGGTTGTATTGTCGATATAGGTTGTATCGTTAAAATGCT
>NZ_JBHIOZ010000130.1:0-2106 GCF_042195805.1 Bartonella sp. AP57NXGY
GCATGAGGACGTGGACTGGAGGAGACTTCGGTGCATATGGTGTTTTTTGGGGGTACATGGCGTCTGGGGTGGTCTGTTTGAAGAGGGGCCGGCAAGATGCTTTTATGGCGATGCATGAGGGGCGCGATACCTGAAAGATGTTGGGGAGTGCTTGATGATATTTGCTGTTTTGGACATCTGGTGAAGATTTGGTTTTTTCTCGTTATTGAAGGTGTGGAGATATCAAAAACAGTTTCGCGTATTGAGATTGTACCAGTGAATGCAAAAAATAGTGAACCGGAGAAGCATGATACCTCGATAACTGAGGCTTGTGATATTGAAAAATGTTAGGCTGAGGTGGGTGATGTGGGGTGATGTCTTGCAAGGGGGCTGCTTTGGTGATTGCCTATCTTGAGGGGATTGAAGCGGAGGCTATCGTGTTTGTGGGCGCTCGTGATATTGGGAAGGGGCTTTGGTGAATGATGCCGTAAGGGCCCCCGTGTGCTGGAGGGAATTTGGTGCAGGGTATTTGTGTGGTGGATATGGAACAGTGTTTTGATGGGGGAGGGGCATGAAACTTGAGAGAAGTGTTATGCTTGCGGGATGCATGTGTTTTGGTGGGGGTATCTTGGGGGATAAAGTGTGAGGATTGGTGATGCTTGAGAGGCATGATATTGGAGGATGTTGGGCTTTGGATATGCCTGAGAGCCATGTGCTGAGGCTATGATTTGGTTGGGGGGATACCTTGCTTGTGGTTGGGGGATGACAGGCGCGGTGTTTGAGGGGGTGGGGCTTTTGTGCCTTGGGGGCTTGGGGCGCATAGGTGGGGTCAAGGGGATCTCATGCAAAAAAGTGAAATTTATTGAATATTAGGATGAAGAAAAGATAAAGCGCTGCTTTTGAGAAGGGCGTTTTTCGTTCAATTGCTCTTTTCGTTCAATTGCTCTGGGATCATTAAACTTGGGATAAGCAAAAGGGTGCAGCGCAATTATTGCTAAAGTATGAAAATTTATAATGACAACTGTTCAGAAAATTTCTCAAAAAATTGAGCAGAAAACGGCTCAAGTGGCTCTTATTCCAAAGCTTATTCCTGTTTTTACTGGAAAAGCAGATGTGCGAGCCGCTTGGGGAGGACGGGGTTCTGGAAAAACACGTTCTTTTGCTTTGATGTCGGCTGTGGTGGGATATCGCCATGGAATGGCTGGAGAACGCGGGATTATTCTTTGTGCAAGGCAATTTCAAAATTCTCTTAATGAAAGTTCTTTGGAGGAAATTAAACGCGCTATCGAGTCTTATCCTTTTTTACAAGACTATTATGAAATCGGCGATAAATATATTAAGTCAAAAGATGGACGGATTGTCTATGTGTTTGCTGGGCTTGATCGCAATATCGCAAGTATTAAATCAATGGGACGCGTTTTCCTTTGTTGGGTCGATGAAGCCGAGCCCGTGACAGAAACTGCTTGGCAAACACTTATTCCAACTTTGCGCGAAGAAGGAAAAGATTGGAATGCAGAATTATGGGTCACATGGAACCCATGCCATGAAAATGCAGCCGTGGAAAAACGTTTCCGAAATGTCGATAATCCTCATATCAAAGGGGTGGAAATCAATTGGCGTGATAATCCGCAATTTCCTGAAAAACTCAATCGTGATCGAATGGACGATTTGCAGCAAAGACCAGAGCAGTATAACCATATTTGGGAAGGCGAATATCTCCAAGCTGTCCAAGGGGCTTATTATCAGAAATGCCTGCTGGAAGCCGAAATGGAAGGGCGGATTACCACTGTTCCACGGGATCCTTTGATGCAGGTGAGAATCTTTTGGGATATCGGGGGAACAGGAGCAAAGGCCGATGCTACCGCATTGTGGGTGGCGCAATTTGTTGGACGTGAAATCCGAGTGCTCGATTATTATGAAGCCCAAGGACAACCTCTCTCAGAGCATGTGGGCTGGGTTTTTCAAAGGGGATATGAAAAGGCTCTTATGGTTTTGCCTCATGATGGCGCAACAAAAGATCGTGTCTATAATGTGAGTTTTGAAAGTGCCCTTCAACAAGCCGGTTTTCAAACCAAAATAATTCCTAACCAAGGAACAGGCGCTGTTAAAATGCGTATCGAAGCCGTA
>NZ_JBHIOZ010000130.1:2206-3558 GCF_042195805.1 Bartonella sp. AP57NXGY
GAATACGAAGATTCCGATGCTTTTCAAGATGCAATTATTTGCGGTATGGGCTGGACAGATACACGCCTTGATTATGAACAAGATCCCCAAGGAAAACCAATCATTGCACGTTTAGACCCGATGAAAATGGTGTGGGATGCAAGTGCTGTCAAGCCTAATCTTATTGATGCTCAACGCTTATGGTATATTGATGAAAAACCCCTTGCTGTGGCGCAGGAAATGTTTCCCAATGTTCATTGGAGTGACCTTAATGCTGATTGGGTTAAACATCAGAGCTTTTTACATTCAACCAGCGATGGGATGACACAAAGTTATCAGTCCGAGAGGGGGTATCAAGGAGAAGAGGGGAGCGGCTATCAACGTCCTAAAATGGTGACATTGGTAGAATGTCGCTGGTTTGAACGCGAGGTGGTTTATAAAGTTCTCGAGCCTCTAAGTGGAAAGTTTGTCGATTATTCAGAGCAGGATTTCCAAAATTTAAGCAAAACCTTTCCTCATGTCCAGGCAACAAGGTTGAACAGAAAAATTGTCAAACGGGCATTTTTAGGTAGAAAGCTGCTTGAAGCGCCTGATAAGCCTTTGGTTCCACCCAATCAATTGGGATGGGAGTGTATTACCGGTACTTTTGATAAGTTAAGCCGACAGTTTTACGGAATTGTGCGCCCTACAAAAGATCCGCAACGGTGGGCAAATAAATATTTTAGTCAAGTGATGCATTTGCTTAATAGCCAATCAAAAGGCGGAGTTATGGCAGAACGCGATGCTTTTGATGATGATCGACAAGCCGTCGAGAGTTGGGCTAGAGCCGATAGCATTACTTGGTTGAAAAGTGGGGCTGTGTCTGGCGGAAGAATCCAACCTAAACCCGTGGCGCAATTTCCGCAAGGTTTTTTTCAATTGTTTAATGAAGCAAAGAGTGCTCTCGAACAGGTGACGGGGTTGTCTTCTGAATTTATTGGGACGCGAGCTGTCAATCAGCCTGGCATTCTTGAACAACAACGGCGACAATCGTCACTTAATCTTTTGGCTTCCTTTTTTGATGGGTTGCGTCGATATCGGCAACGACAGGGAAAAATTATTCTCTATCTTATTCAAAATTATCTCTCCGATGGGCGGTTGGTGCGTATTGCTGGTGATGAAAATGCCCAGTATGTGCCGCTGACACGCGAAATGGTGACAAGCTTGGAATATGATATTGTCGTGGATGATGCGCCAACAAGTCTTAATGAAAAAGAGCGTACTTTTGCACTGATCATGCAATTGCTTCCTTTGATGCAAAATTTTACAACGCCTGAGATTATGCTCGATCTTTTACGCTATTCGCCTTTACCGGCTTCACTTATTCATAAAAT
>NZ_JBHIOZ010000131.1:0-3494 GCF_042195805.1 Bartonella sp. AP57NXGY
TTGCCAAGAGCATGGGAAGTGGCGCCTTGGGAAAAGGAGGAAGGTGGAAAGGAGGAAGGATGCAAGAAGGTGGGGCGGATGCCTGTGAGGGGGTGGTGCATGCTGGAGTCCTGGTGTATTGGGGTGCATGTTGGGGTGTGTATGTTGGGGTGCCTGTGGGGGTCTTTTGCGTGGGGAAAACGCTTTTGTGATGAGAGCAAAATGGTCGATGTTGACGCGTTTTGCTGTGTGAATCGCCTATCCAAATGTTGTTTTGCCGCCTTTTGTTTTGTCCGATGCTGTTGTGGTTTTGAAGCATTTTTGTCCCCGCGCTTGCTTGAAAAATACGTTGTTTGTGTGATGTCAAAAATTGTCGTTATAGTTGATCAAACTGCGGTAAAGCGTGTCGTTGTTCTCAGAGGTAAAAGATGAGGAGCCTCCCTGTTTTTGCTGTTCTTGCCGTTCGATCTCACGGCGAAACCAGTTGCGCCATGTGGCTTGCCAGTCTACTTTGAGAGCTTCTTTGCCGCCTTTGGCTTGCCAATAGTCGCGAAACTTCTTTTCTTGCCAATGGGCTTGGCTTTCACTCAAGCCTTCTGAAACTGCCGCCTTGATGTCTGCTTGCCAATGCTCAGGAAGACGATGCCCTTTGGCAACTGAGGTTGTGGTTTTTTTGTTGGTGCAAAGCGGGATGGAGGCAGGAAGATTGCTGGGGGGAAGAGTGGTGGCGGATTTTGTTTTTTCCCCCGTGACAATTTGCGCGATAGGGGCGGGAGTGAACTCGTCTTGGGGAGCTTTTAAAGGGGAGGCGTTTTTTTGCTCCGCTTCTGCTTGGGCAGGCAAAGGGAGAGGTGAATCAAGAGCCGGTGAGGGGGATGGATGATCGCTTTGTTCAAAGTTCTCTTCGCAGGAAAAACAAGGTTCTGTCTCATCAAACAAAATTTTCTTTTCTAAAACACCGTAAGGTGTTTCCTTTTCTTCTGCCTTTTGAGCTTTTGAGTTTTGTGCAACATCTTTTGGACTTTCGTTAAGCAGTTGTTGCATCTCTGCATTGATTTTCTTGCGTTTTTTTGCCGAAGAACGACCCGCAAAGGATTTTTGTTCAAGCAATTTTTCACGCTCTTGAAAAACATTTTCGCAACGCTTGTTCCATAATCCATTGGCTAAATTTAAAATCTTACCCTCTTGGATGAGCATCTCTAAAACATTAACAAAAGTTCGCTTGTCACAACCACAAAGACGCGCTAAACGTTCTTTCGATATTTCTAAAGGTCGGCCACGGGCATACATTTCATTGAGAAGAATCGTATAGATTCCAATTTCGTGTGCGCGCATCCCACGTACACCTCCTAGAAAGTCATTTTGATACCAACAAACATATGGAAGCCTAGACGATTCATAATGAGGAGTTTCTTGTTGATTAGCGTGTTTCATACTGCAATCTACTTTCTTCTTTTTTATACATTTTTATTGATGATAAAAGCTCAAATAAGGATTTAACTTGTGTTGCTTTTGGCTCTGTTCGATGATGACTAGAGGCTTCTTTACGATGCTTATAAATGATTGGCTGTGCTTGAAGAGCATGCAAACTTACGATTTAAGATTGCGGTGATGGAAAAAATAAAGAATACCACACATTCTCAACGTACTTGCTTTTGGGCAGAAGCTTTGGAGGTGGTCTTTTATATCCGGTAGGGTGGTTAAAGTGTTTTTATGATCTAAAAATAAAAAAAATTTCCCCCGAAAAAGTAAAATTTGTTTCCTTAATTTTATCCTTTTTAGAGGATAATGCAAGCCCGTTTTATAAAAAGGACGTGTTTTTTTAAAAAGACGCGCTATATGGTGAAATTATGAATATCGATGGTTGGCGTCAAAGATTAAGAATCGCTTTGGAAAAAAGTGGGCGGTCAAAAAGATCTATCTCCCTCGCTGCCGGTAAAGGCGCGGGGTACCTTCATTCTATTCTTTCTGAAGGAAAAGAACCAACAATCGAATCTCTCTCGCGAATTTGTCACGAAATTAATATCAGTATGAATTATATTCTTTACGGGAAAGGGGCTAGCCCTGAAGATAAAGAATTTATAGAGCTTATTTCGAAACTCTCTCCGCAAGAGAGACAGGCGATTTTGACTCTTTTGCGGCGACCAATTGACGAAGCTTCAAAATAACTTCCTTCTGTGCTTTTGAGTCAAGGCGACTCCAGTGTTTTATTAATATTATGTCACTCATTTTATCTCTCCTGTGTGTTTATAATTGCAATTTTGTAAGAACAAATAGAGAACAACAAAGGGGCATGAGAGGAACAAAGAATAATAGATTTTTCTTTACATATGTCATTTGAACCCCGTAGATATTTAAAATATATCTTTTATGAAGGATAAAATGGTTGACATCTCTCCTATAGAGGATATAAGACTAACGCTATATTTAGTCTTGTCAAGACAAGGCTATGCTTTATCAACTATCTAAAGGGGGAAATCATGAAAAATATTTCATTCGTTAAAGAGGATGAAATCATTGTCGTTTTATGCGAAGAGGAAAATCCTTGTACTTATGAAGGACCAATCGACGAAATCGAAGAAGTGCTCGAACTGATTGAAGAATGTGAAACTGTTTATAGAGTTTTACGACTCGATCTGACAACTTCTCATGCTGAAGATATTACCGAACAAATCGCTGATTTTTATGTCGAAAATCATGAAATAAATGAAGAAAATACACAATTGCAGCCCTTCATTTTGAATAGTGAAGCTTATCATGCTTGTTTAAATGAAAGAGCGGCTTGCGATTATGAAGATAATCTCTATGGCTCTTATGAAAAACAGCATCGTTTACGCCCATGTGATGTCTTGACAGATTATTGGTGGTAAACATGCCAAGTTATCTCAAGACTTCGTATCAAGGGATTCCACTTTATTATGCTGGAAATATGCGGAATTTAATCAGACTCGAACCACAAAAACACAACGCTATACTTTTTATATCGCAAGAGGTGGCTCAGTCTATGGCAAAAAAATTGGAGGAAGAATATTGCCGCCATGATTTTTCCGTCGTGCAGTAGCAGGGTTGAAAAAAGAAGCCGCAATGATGGGCCCAAGTGTTTTTTCATTGCGGTGACAATGGTGCACATTATGCTTTCGTTCTTGGGGGGGGGACGACTTGGGGGTGGAGAGCTTTGGGGGGGTAGCCGATATGGAAAGGAGGGTATGAAGAAAAGAGCCCTATATATGGGGAATTGCGGACGCTTGTGTGGGGGGAAGTTGCCGGCTGGTTCATTGGGGGATAAGACAATGGGGGGGCAGGTCGTCATCCAGTGACTTGGAGTGACACGGAAAGCATGCTGGAGAACAAAAATGAAGGCTTAGGGGGAAGATAAGCAGCAGTACAGACAGGTTCCAACCTATAAAAAGGCACGTTCAAGGGGGAAAAGAGCCGGTTTTTGTGTTTTTGCGGCACGCAAGTAGGGAGCTTGGAATGATACGTAAAGCATGCTGGAAAATGGAAGGAGGTGTTTG
>NZ_JBHIOZ010000132.1:0-1126 GCF_042195805.1 Bartonella sp. AP57NXGY
TCCCCATAGAAACATCTACACCTTGTAAAAAGAAGAAAGCACTTGTTGTCAGTGCGTACAAACGTGTACGCTTTTTAAATACATTGATCATATGTCAAACTTTCTAAATAATGTTGCAAAAACACTAGAATTAAGTGAAAATGAGGTAAGTGAACGATTTGTAACATATGTCAGTCAACTTTACAACATAGTGTTATTTATTTACGCTTCATTTTGTGCATAAAAATACCAAAGTTAAGTTTTTAAGTGCGCAAACCTTTGTAATATTAGATAAAAGGATAAAATCACGATGATAAAATATATGAAATGGATGACTTCTGTTTTACTGGTTGCAATTAGTTTTGCAACGATTTTGTGGACTCATACGAGTATTGCAAATACCAGTACCCAGACAAATGTAACGATTGATCATGTTTCAGGAACGACTTCTGTTCCCACTTCTCCGCAAAAGGTTGTTGTGTTTGATCTTGCCTCGCTAGATAATATGAATCGCCTTGGTATCCAAGCAGTTATCGGCCTTCCTGAAGGAAAAAAACCTTCCTATCTGCAACAATTTGACGATGCAAAATATGAAAGAATTGGAACCGTTTTTGAGCCAGATTATGAAAAAATTGCCACTCTTCAACCCGATTTGATTATTATTTCCTCCAGAACTCAAGCAAAATATAAAGACTTATCCAAAATAGCCCCAACAATTGATCTAACCGTAGAAAACGAAAATTCTCTTGAAGATATAAAACGAAATGTGTCTATCCTTGGAAAAATTTTTGGTAAAACACAAGAAGCAGAAAAGGAAATTGCAAAAATCAATGAAGCTTTTGCTGAAGTCCGTAAAAATACCCAAGGAAAAGGCACCGGGCTCATACTCATGACCTCTGGTGGAAAAATCAGTGCTTTCGGACCAAAATCACGTTTCGATATTTTTCACTCCGCTTTTGGAATTGCCCCTGCAACCGATAAACTTACCGTGCAAAAACATGGACAACTCATTTCTCCTGAATTTATTCTTGAAACCAATCCTGATTGGTTGTTGGTGATTGATCGCGATGCAGCCATTGGACGGGAAGGACAATCCGCAGCACAATTGCTCAACAATGAGCTTGTTCACCGCACAACAGCAAGCAAA
>NZ_JBHIOZ010000132.1:1226-3461 GCF_042195805.1 Bartonella sp. AP57NXGY
ATCCTCAGCATTTTTGTTGGTTATTCTGATGTCACACCTTCTAACCTTTTCGCAGCCGATCCCCATGCGTGGCTTATTTTTTGGCAAACACGTCTTCCTCGTACCATTGCAATCCTTTTAGTAGGCGCAGCACTTGCACTTTCAGGCATGATTATGCAACTATTAACACGCAATCGCTTTGTCGAACCATCAACCACTGGAACCATTGAATCTGCTTCCCTTGGCATTCTTTTTATCATGATTTTTTGGCCCGATATTCCTGTTTTAGGAAAAATGGTCGTTGCGACAATTTTTGCCATGGTAGGCACTTTACTTTTTATGTTTTTATTGCGACGCATTCCTCTAAAATCTGCTCTCATTGTACCCCTTACAGGGATTATGCTAAGCTATATTATTGGCTCTTTAACCAATGCCATTGCAGATTATGAAATGTTACTTCCTTCTCTTCAAGCTTACTTATTTGGCAGTTTTTCGATGGTTCTTGAAGGAAAATATGAGCTCTTATGGCTATCCCTTCCCCTTTGTATTCTGGCCTATTGTACTGCTGATCGCTTTACGGTTGCAAGTTTGGGAGAAGATTTAACCAATAACCTTGGATTGAATTATCGTGTTGTCATGTTTTTTGGTCTTTTTATTGTCGCCTCAATCACTGCTGTTGTTGTCTGTACCATTGGCCGTATTCCTTTTGTTGGGTTGATTATTCCAAATATTGTTTCAAGTTTCATGGGAGATAATATGCGCTATACCGCTCCTTGGGTGGCCATCAGCGGTGCAGGATTGGTCTTAATTTGTGATCTTTTAGGACGAATCATTCATCCCTCTCTTGAAATTCCCATCAGCACCATAATGGGTGTAATCGGTAGTTTTATTTTTATGATACTGCTTTTACGCTGGAGAAAGCGTCTTGGATAGAAGAAGAAAAACAATATGTGTACTAACAACACTTATCATCATAGCATGCACTGTCATTAGTCTTTACATGACGTGGAACATCAATGTTTATACATGGAAATTTCGTCTTACAAAACTTTCCTCTTTGCTTCTTATTGCCTATGCAATAAGCGTTTCCACGGTTTTATTTCAAACAATCGTTAATAACCGTCTTCTTACTCCTTCAATTATGGGATTTGATCAGCTTTATATTTTAATAAAGACTGCCCTAATGTATTTTGTAGGCTCTCTTTCTTTGCCCTTTTTGAATGAAGAAGGACAGCTCGTTCTTGAAGCCCTCATTCTTATTCTTTTTTCAATAAGCCTTTTTCGCTGGCTCTTTTCAGGAAGCCTAAAAGGACTTCATTTGACGCTTTTAATCGGTGTTGTTTTAGGCGGATTTTTTTTCAGTTTACGGATGTTTATGCAATTGCAACTAAATCCAGACCAAATGATGAATTTAACCGATATTATGTTTGCAAATTTTAATAAATTCAATACACCATTAATAAGCTTTGCCACAATCATTGTCTTCATTGTGAGTCTGATTGGATGGCATTCCCGTCATCTTCTTGATATTTTGGCTTTGGGACGTGAAAATGCCCTCAATCTTGGCGTTAATTACCACAAAAGTGCGACAGCTGTCCTTATTTTTATTTCCATTCTCGTATCCATTTCCACCGCATTGGTAGGCCCCGTCACCTTTTTTGGACTGTTAGTTGCCAACCTTTCCTATGAACTTTCTCCTCAAGCAAAACACAGTATTGTTGTTCCAATTGCAATATTATTGGCTATTATTTGTCTGGTGGGGGGACAATTTATTTTAGAACAAATTTTTCATATGGCAGGGCGTTTAAGTTTTATCATTGAGTTTTGTGGGGGAATTGTTTTCTTAATGTTACTGATGAAGGGAAAACTAAAATGATTGAGATCAATCATCTTTCCAAGGCTTACGGA
This sequence comes from Bartonella sp. AP57NXGY, assembly GCF_042195805.1. Classification (NCBI taxonomy): domain Bacteria; kingdom Pseudomonadati; phylum Pseudomonadota; class Alphaproteobacteria; order Hyphomicrobiales; family Bartonellaceae; genus Bartonella; species Bartonella sp. AP57NXGY. Next base: position 3,114 of record NZ_JBHIOZ010000132.1, read on the forward strand.
ACACGATTGATTATCGATAATTTATGCCTTCATCTTCCAAAAGGGGGGATTATTTCTCTTATTGGGCCCAATGGTTCGGGAAAGTCAACTCTTTTAATGCTGATAAGACGTCTTTTGCCACACCATAATGGTACAATTCATATCGACGGCTTTGATATTGATAAAATGCCCCACGATATTTTGGCTCAAAAACTCTCAATTCTGCGTCAAGAAAATCCTTTGTCTTTTCGCTTAACCGTGTACGATTTAGTAAGTTTCGGACGCTATCCTTATTCAAAAGGCTGGTATACACATGAAGATAAACAATTTATCGACAGTGCGCTACGCTATCTCGGCTTACAAGATTTA
>NZ_JBHIOZ010000133.1:0-3407 GCF_042195805.1 Bartonella sp. AP57NXGY
AAAGGTCAATGTTTTCCACGCTATATTTACGAAGATACTACGGTTTCAAAAAGTAAAAGTGAGAAACAATCCCATTTGTTTACAAACTCTATAGAGGAAAACAAAACAGCTGGTTTACAAAGGCGTGATGCCATTACGGATGAAGGGTTAGAACATTTTAAAGTAGCTTATCCTAATGAGACTATCACTAAAGATGATTTGTTCTATTACGTTTACGGTTTACTTCATTCGGAAGATTATCGCGCCCGTTATGCTGATAATTTATGCAAAGAATTACCTCGCATTCCTTGCGTAAAGAGTGCTGATGATTTTTGGAAATTTGTGACAGCAGGGCGTGAACTCGGTCATTTGCACGTGAATTATGAAACTGTAGAACCTTATCCAGTGACCTTTAAAAAGGGTAATCCAAAAGTTACAGAGATCTCTAATCCTGAGAAATTCTATTATGTAACTGAAATGAAATTCGCAAAAGCAGCTAAAGAGAAAGGAAAATCCGAAAAGGATAAATCAACGGTTATTTACAATAGCAATATCACAATAACAGATATCCCTCTTGAAGCTTATGAATATATTGTCAATGGTAAACCCGCTCTTGAATGGGTTATGGGGCGTCAATGCGTTAAGACTGATAAAAAGAGTGGCATTGTGAATGATGCTAATCGCTATGCTGTTGAAACCGTTGGCAACCCTGCCTACCCTCTAGAGTTATTTCAGAGGGTTATTACTGTAAGTTTAGAGACAATGAAAATCGTTAAGAACCTACCAAAATTAGAACGAAGAGAAACTGAATAGACTTGGCTTGCTAAACTCACAAGGGGTATAGAGTCTTATAACCATAATCTATACCTCTCTTGTTAAGTTGATTAGATACAATCTTTAAAAGGAGTGTTTATATGCGTTATTCTAAAAAGAAATCATTTGCACTTTTAGATACTCTTATTTGGATTGCCTTTAAGAGATTATACCGTATTTAAAATGATAGCTTTATCCTTTTCAAAAGCTTTGTTTAAACAGAGTTATGTATATTCATTTTCTTATATTACTTATAGGTTTTGAAGGTTTCTCAAACCCTCAAAATACCTTCAAAACCCCTTTTTATATATATCACAGATTGTATTTACGTGTTGTGTGTAATATAGGTTGTTTCTTTAAAACATTAACATATTGAAATATAATAACTTTTATTTTTGATTGAAAAATAATATATAAAATGGGGTAAAAGGAACCTTCAAAACCTTCTAAACTCATAACTATAATGATCTTGATAGCACTTCTTATGAATTACAAGCTATCTTTTGAAAGGTTTTAAAGGATCATATGCTTTTCATAAAGCACATTTTAATCACTCACTAAAATCATAAGGTTATCTATTAAAAAGAACTGATTAAAATTCATAAAAGGGATTTTGATAACGTAATCAGTTTTTACTTTCATATGCTTTTCATAAGACACGCTTTAATCACTCACTAAAAATATAACTTTATCTTTTAAAAAGAACTAATCAAAATGATAAAAGCCTATTAAAAGGGATTTTGCTAATCTCTATAATTATTATTCTCTCTTTAGATATTTTCATAACGGTTTATAAATCACAATTATCCTATTTATCATTTCTCTTATAAAAATGAAAAATGATGCGGTGGCTATAAAGAAGATAACAGCTATAAAGCACGCGTGAAAAAAGCAGGCTTTCATAATCACATGCAAATGAACACATTGGTTATAAAAACAGTTCCTATAAAAAGCTGTTAAGTTGCAAATGTGTTATTAAAAGAAATTAACAGAAATCTTTAAAAACCATTTAGCAAAAAACATGATAGGTTGTAAAGATAAAAATACGCATGATGAGAGCGTTTTTAAATATTATAAATGTATAGATTCAGAAAATAACGCAATCGTTTAAGAAAGCCCATAATATAGCTTTAAAAGCACATAAATATAAAAGAAGAAGTTGATAAGCATAATATATTATCAATACACAACGTATTTAAAAAATACAAAAAAATATCAAAAAAGATAGAATATCGTTTGACAATAAATACGTATTTTGTTATATAAATAATCAAGTGCTAAAAACACTATATGAATAGCGAGTAAACCACGATAAGGTTTCTCTCATTTCTTTAAAAGACTGGCTTTCTTTTATGCTTTAAGAGCGTATAATGATTATGTCGGGTGTAGCTATGCCATACAATACCCTTCGCGAGGGAAAAGCATAGCGGCGGACTATTCACCGTGTTTTTAGCGCCCGGCGCCCTTTTAGGGTTGTCAATTAAAAACTCTATTGAATAGGATTACTAGCATGAATGCTACAGTTAAAAATCAAAAAACATCTCCAAAATATGAACTTACTAATGAAAACCGCGTTGTTAACGGTGTGACTTTACACCGCATTAAAGCTTTAAGAGATTTTGATGATGTAAAAGCTGGGAACCTCGGCGGCTTTATCGAAAATGAAAGCGATCTATCCCATGATGGCAATTGCTGGGTTTATGATGATGCTATGGTTATCCAAGCAAGCGTTTCCGAAAATGCAAAAATACGCAATAATGCCTGTGTTGTGAATTATGCTAAGGTTTATGGTAATGCCGTGATTAGTGATAAGGCATGGGTTTTGAGTAATAAAGCACATGTTTATGACAATGCAATCATTAATGGCAATGCAAAAATTAGTGGCTATGTTTTTGGCAATGCCGTTGTGAGTGATAATGCCGTTATTACTGAGGGGGCTCTTATTTACGATAATGCCCGTGTTTATGAAAATGCTCATGTGAGTGGGCTTGTGTTTAATGATGCCCATGTCTACGGTAAATCACGCCTTGCTGCGTGGTCAAAAGCTTATGGCAATGCTCATGTTTTTGATAAAGCTATAATTTATGATGGGAGCAATATTTATGACAATGCCAAGGTTTTTGGCTCGGCGCGTGTTGGTCCTTTTGCAAAAATTCATGATAATGCTCATGTGAGTGGAAAAGCACAAATTTGCCAATTTACAACGATTTATGGCAATGCTGTGCTTAAAGAAAATAAGAAATTTTCTGAAGATGTCTGTGGTGCTGATCAGGATATAAATAAAGTTGCGTAAATAACGCGCGGGCGCGGCGGGGGCGCCCCTCTTTAAACATTTCATTCTAAAATTCAAATCTATTTATAAAGGAATTGTGCTATGCAAAAAAGTTTGCACTCACAAATGAAACGCGTGTATTTAATAATCAAACTCTTTATCGCATTCGGGCTTTAATAGATTTTGATGATGTCAAGGCTGGTGATTTAGGGGGCTTTATTGAAAGTGAAAACAACCTCTCGCATGATGGCAATTGCTGGGTCTATGATAATGCTCTTGTTTTAAATCCTGCCCATATTTATGAAAATGCCAAGGTTTTTAATAACGCTATTATAATGGGTAG
>NZ_JBHIOZ010000134.1:0-3393 GCF_042195805.1 Bartonella sp. AP57NXGY
GTTAAAGCAACATCTGTGACTTTAATATGCCCACCGCTTTTTGCAAGCAATGCCATGTTTGTTGCGGTTACAGTTCCTCCCGTCATTGTGATTGCACCACTGTTTTCTGCATTGAGCCCGATGAAAGCATTATTAATCGTTGTCTTTCCATCCAATTCAATCAAGCTTTCAGGATCGGAGGTAGCTGCACCGTATCCGTTACCATACATCGTTGTTAGAGCAACATCTGTGAGCTTAATATGTCCTCCGCTTTTTGCAAGCAATGCCATGTTTGTTGCGGTTACAGTTCCATCTGCCATTGTGATAGTACCACTATTTTCTGTATAAAGTCCGATGAAAGCATTATTAATCGTTGTCTTTCCATATAATTCAATCAAGCTTTCAGGATCGGAGGTAGCTGCTCCGTATCCGTTGCCATACATCGTTGTTAGAGCAACATCTGTGAGCTTAATATGTCCTCCGCTTTTTGCAAGCAATGCCATGTTTGTTGCGGTTACAGTTCCACCCGCCATTGTGATAGTACCACTATTTTCTGTATTAAGCCCGATGAAAGCATTATTAATCGTTGTCTTTCCATGCAATTCAATCAAGCTTTCAGGATCGGAGGTAGCTGCTCCGTATCCGTTGCCATACATCGTTGTTAGAGCAACATCTGTGAGCTTAATATGTCCCCCGCTTTTTGCAAGCAATGCCATGTTTGTTGCGGTTACAGTTCCACCCGCCATTGTGATAGTACCACTATTTTCTGTATAAAGTCCGATGAAAGCATTATTAATTGTTGTCTTTCCATGCAATTCAATCAAGCTGTTAGGATCGCTTGTCGCGGCACCGTATCCGTTGCCATCCATTGTTGTTAGAGCAACATCTGTGACCTTAATATGTCCACCGCTTTTTGTAAGTACTGCCGCGCTTTTCCCAGTTACAGTTCCACCCGCCATTGAGATAGTGCCACTATTTTCTGTATAAAGTCCGATGAGAGCATTATTAATTGTTGTCTTCCCATCCAATTCAATTAAGCTTTCAGGATCGGTGGAAGCTGCACCGTATCCGTTTCCGTCCATCGTTGTTAGAGCAACATCTGTGATCTTAATATATCCACCGTTCATGGTAAACAATGCTGCGCTTTTTGCAGTTACAGCTCCTCCCGTCATTATGATGACACCACTGTTTTCCGCATCAAGTCCATTTATAGCATTAGTAATCGTTGTCTCTCCATCCAATTCAATAAAGCTGTAAGGATCGGTGGAAGCTGCCCCGTATCCGTTTCCGTCCATCGTTGTTAGAGCAACATCTGTGACCTTAATATATCCACCTTTTTGTGCAAATAATGCTCTATTTCCTGCAGTCACTGTCCCTCCCATCATTATGATTGTAGAGAATAAACCGTCTGCATAGAGTCCATCACCATCAGATGATGTAACTTGAACGCTGCCTTCTTTACTATTGGCTAAAGTAATGAAGCTGCCGTTCATTACGTATAGCCCTGTGTGTTCTCCATCAAATGCTCCTCCTAATATCGTTACTTGTGAACCATCTTCTGCCGATATGCTGGTGTCTGCTTGCGTAATGGTTACATTTTCTAAAGTGAGATGACTTCCGGCAAAGGCCGTTATTCCTGTGTATAAAAACTCTTCTTTTTCATTTTCTAATTCACTTTCCCATCCAGGGTCTAATTCATTGTCCGATGTTTTCACACTTTCTAGCTTGTCTTGATCACTTATGCTGGTATTTGCATAAGTAATGGTTACATTTTCTAATTTGTTTTTATCGCTTTTACTCTCATTGAAGAACGCACCAGTTTCAAAAGCCGTAATGGTTCCTCCAGTCATTGTGATTGTGCTACCGTTTGTTGCATAAAGCCCAATTACAGCGTCATTAATTACCGTATTTCCGTGTAGTTCAATTGTGCTGTCAACATCATTAGCTATTGCACCGATTCCGGTGCCATCTTTTTTTAAAGTAACATCTGTGACGTCAATATGTCCGCCATTTTCTGCAAGTAATGCTGTATTTTCTACAGTGACTGATCCTCCTATCATTGTGATTGTGGATTGTGCACCATTTGCATAGAGTCCGTCACCATGAGATGATGTAACTTGAACACTGCCTTTTTTATTATCGGCTAATTCACTATAGGTTAAAGTAATAGCGCTGCCTTCCGTAGCAGATATTCCTTTGAGTTCTCCATCAAATGCTCCTCCTAAAATCGTTATTTCAGAATGATCATTTGCAAATATACTGGTGTTTGCTTGCGTAACCGTTACGTTTTCTAAAGTAACTTTGCTTTTGTTGTCGGCATTTATTCCCTTGTCCATGAAGTGGTCATCTTTACCGCTTGATATTGTTACACCTTCCAGCTTGTTTTTATCATTCATACTGTTTTCGAAGAAAGCGCCAATTTCAGAAACCGTAATAATGCCTCCAGTCATTTTGATTGTAGCACCATCTTTTGCATTAAGACCGAGACGAATGTCAAAATCAGTTCCTTTAATGGCTGTGTCTTGCAGTAATGTAATCGCACTGCCAAAACCGTCAGCTGTTACAGCATAAATATCCGTGTCTTTATTCCCAACCACAGTTAAATGTGTGCCGGTAATTTCCCCGTTGTCTTTTGCATGAATAATCTCATACGTTGTGTTAGATACTTCTTTTTTCTCGCCGGAAACTTCAAGAGTTTCAGCATATACATTGATATGGGTGTTGAATAGCATGACAGCTATGACAGCTGTGCAGCATAAAAGGGATTTTTTACACATCAAGATTTTCCTAACTTATAAGAGCCACACACTCTTCCCCCGCTTATAAGAAGGATATCAAATGGATGGATATTTTAGAGATGGAACGTGAATAGGATATTTTTATTTTTGTGTAAAGTATAAATTAACTTATACATTTAATATATAATGTATTATATTTAAATTCATTTAGTATTAAATGAATACATTATGTTAATATTATATAAGTATTATAAGTTTTTCTATTTAAGATATGTGTTATGTTTGCATAAAACTTGTTGCTTATGCTTAAAGAAAAGGAGTAGGCAAGAAAATTTCAAAAAACTGTATGCTTGAGCCTGATAGAGATCTCTTCCAACATCATGAAACCAAAGATGATACCATAGCTTTCATGTTTTTCTTTAACACGGTTACGATAAAATAGCGCTCATTGATTTTTCAATCGACTTTTAGTTTTTTTAAGGGATATTTTTACTAGTTAAAAGCGCGATATTTTATTGTCTTGAGTTTTTTAACTAATTTTCTTAAAGAAAAATGTTGGCGGTGTGTACTGGTAGAAAAGAATAGGGGAGAGATAAAAAGGCAGCATATTGTGCTGCCCTTTTTATTAAATTGAATAGAATGAATAGGCTATTTTTACAGCCTTGATTTAAAACTG
>NZ_JBHIOZ010000135.1:0-3339 GCF_042195805.1 Bartonella sp. AP57NXGY
GAAACATCACCATGAATTAAAACACGATCCGTCTTTTGATGATTAAGAGCACCACCACTATTCAGATATGTATTAAGAGAAATAGAGGCACCATCCCGTACTCTATAAACTTCACCCTTTCCCTTTCCAATACGAAGGGTTTGATAATCATCAACAGAAGAAGATTCGTGTCTTTTAAAATTAATAGAACTCTCATCCATAAGACTCACGAGTGAAATAGAAGAATCATGTGCAGCCTCGTGTTGATCTTTTTGCAACGGTTGTTGTAAAATCCATTTAGAACGGCCTCCCAAATAAAGCTCAGCATTAGAGTCTTTATCAACGTGTGTGCGACCCTCAAGAGTAGAAGCATCCGCCAAAACTGTTATAGAAGCACCTTCCTCAGCTTTTAATAAAAAATTCCCTGAACGAAGAGTGCTGTGTACCAACCCCACCGCACCAGAAATCATGTTTTTACCATAAAGAGCCGCATCGTCTAAAACAGAAAACTCTGTTTTATCCAAATTAACAACTTCTAATCGTGGTGGAGCTTTTTCTTCCTCTGATGAAATTTCTTCTTTTTTATCCCCACCTTCACTCCATGGCTTCTCTCCCCGAAAATAGATACCATAAGATCCCTTACCATTTACGGTAACAGAAGAGGATTTCATATTAACTTCAGTCACAGGAATTTTTGAATCAGAATCCTCATTTGATAAATCTTTAACTTCCTGAAGAGGAATAGAATTGACTATATTTTCTAATAATATGCCATGGATACCCCCACCAGTACTAACAATATTACCCTCTAAATTAACAGCCCCCCCTAAATCCATATGCACAACCGCACGATCCTTACCTTTATCACCCTTCCCAGTAATTTTAACATTCTCGAGATTTACTTTTCCACCTAACATCGAAGAAATCCCATGGCTGTTCATAAAATCAACTGATCCACCTGACATCCAAATTTCTGAATGATCATAACTTAAAAGACTTGCATTCCCATTAGCTGTCTTAATTTCTGTATCCTCTAAAAGAACAAACGAATTCTCTGTTGCATCAACACCCTCATGACTTTCCTTAATTTTTCCATTTTTTACCTCAATCACTCCATCACTCGCACGAAGGGCTATAACTGTATTTTTGATAATCGGATCTTCCAAAACAATCTTACCGTTCTCTAATACATGCACCCCCACTAGAAAAGTTTTATCAGCAACTTGACTACTAACCGTTACATCCTCCCCGCGAACTTCTGTACCTATTCCTTTCACCGTTATAGCAGTAGGATCATCAGGATAGAAGGAAGCGTTCTCATTCGTAATCTTATAAGATTTATTATCAATTTTAGACTCCCCGCAATTATCGCATATATAATACAACCGATTATAGTAATAAAACCCAAGATTCACTCCTCTTCCATCAGAGTGCTCATTTTTAACCGTATTATCTACATTTTCCTTACGCCCATTCTCCCCAACTAATCCACTCAGCTTACGATAATCATTTCCCCCACGAATACCATCATCGTTATTGCCAACATTAATCATATTAGGAGGATAATAATTATCACCACTTTCTCCACTAAGAGGAAGCTTATGCTTATTACTCCCGCTAAGCTGAGGAGAAGAATTAGCAGAGACAACTGGAATAACCTTTATAACATAAGGTTTACTATCCTTCCCCTCTGCAGCCGCATACACTTCTCTTCCATTTTGAAGCAAAGAGAGGATAGCTGTTGTACAAGCACATAAACATACATGATTTCTAAAAACTTTAATCATAGTTCCCTCGAAACTTTCCTTCCCCTCTCATTAAAAACAAAAGCACTTACAAAACACCCCATTGCACACCTCAAAAATACGAAAAGTGTAACAAAAGAACATGCCTCATGCTCATCTGAACTGTGCAATGAATTATCCCAATAAATTTGGCAAAAGCTCTACGCCAAAACCACCTATAAGAGAACAATTGCAAAAACACACTTTATAAGTGTATAATGCATTCTGTATTTCGTGTAAAGAAAAAATAAAACCAGTGCGTGCAATTAATTAAAAACACAATCAAACCTTGTGAACTTTAAAAATTAATCCACAAGGAGATGAATGAAACAATGACTTAAATCAGTAGAAAACAAACTCTCAAAAACGAGCTTTAGAAAACATCAAATATTATATTAGATAATATCAATACAGTACCAAAAAGGATAACGTAACGCATACCGGTCTGCTGAACGCTTAAAAAGCCGATAAAAGCGAAGCACTCTATCGCATCAGTAGCAGCATAAATTTTAAGAAAATTCGCTTTAGCGAAGAAAAGTGCTCTCATGCATAAAACAAACTATGTCTTTTTTGCTTAATAAAGAAGACGAGATTTCTTAAGAACAACACAAGTTGTTATAAAGAAAAAAGGCAACACAATGTGCTGCCTTTTCTAAAAAGGTACATAGTGTACCTTATATTAAAACTGATAACGTACTCCTCCGGAAAAACTCGTTCCCGAAAAACCAGCCTTATTAAGCTTGTGTTGATAGAGAATATCAGCATGCAGAGAGAACTGTGGCAACAGTTTGGCATTAAAACCTAATCCAGCCTCTAGAGAAGAACCAAAAGCTCCTAACTTGAAAGCATCATTGAAATGCACAAACTGTTTTCCTTCAAAACCATGAGCAAGATAAAGCTTACCATAGAAAGCAATAGCATTCACGCCTTCAGAACCTGTAGGAATCTTGGTTAAGCGTCCACCAACACGTGCTACCCACTGATTAAGGTTACCCATTTCAATATCAAAATTGTCGATATCACGGGCTTTATTAAACTGGAGATGTTGATACACAACCTGAACCTGCGGATCAAAGACAAAGCCCTTATATCCTGTCATAATTGTCTGACCACCAGCTAAAGAAACACTCAAAGGATTACCTTTTAATGTTGCTGTTTTACCCCGTGCAAGGGTGAGAACATCACCTTTGAACAGACCATAGGATAAAAGACCGTCGACATAGAAGCCAACATTATGCTGCATGCTACCATATACCGTAGCAGTCCATTTATCAAATGCACTCTTCTGACTGTACTCAACATTCACAGGCTGCAAAGAAAGTTTTCCATAAGTTCCCATAATGCCAAAGGATATAGCACTGTCGGTATTTTCAATAGTTTGCAGCAGAACACCCGCCTCTACACCATTATAACTAAGATCGCCGTCATAACCATATTCAAGTGCGGACAGATCTGAAGCATAATGATAACTTCCACCATAGCCGCGCAAGTATAAAGCGGGATTTTCACGAACCTCTACCATTCCTGTAGAAGTCATCCGCAACGTCTCCAATTGCTTATTTTGATTGCTAATATC
>NZ_JBHIOZ010000136.1:0-3334 GCF_042195805.1 Bartonella sp. AP57NXGY
TTACTCTAATCAATTATTGATGGGAAAAAGGGAGGCGCTTTTAAAAGCGCCCTTTAGAATTTTTAAAGCACATCACATAGGCGCAAACGGTGTTGCTTTTCATAGCTACCGAACATTTCATCTTCATATTTTAGCTGTGCTATTTCGTCTAAAAAAGCATGGTAGGCATCACTTTCACTGACAAAGTAATAAACCTTACTATCCTCATCAAGGCGGTCGATATTTTCTGTTACATATGCTTCTGCGATCTCTTCAGAGATATCTTCACAATTATTCTCAGAGGGATTTATACGAAAGATTTGGATTGCATCATCTACCTCATCAACAATGCTTAGAATTTGACTTGCATCAAGTGGTCCAGACTCTGCAATGTGTTGATCTTTATCGTAGGTAACTAATAAAATTTCATCAGAATTTATAAGAATTGGATTTTCCATAATTTTTCCTCCCTAACGCCTCTTGGCGATTGTTTGTGCGTGGTTTATGGAATATATATAATACGCATAATGCATACTTGTCAACAATAAAATATGCGTTATGTGTATTTTATTTTTAACGGTATAAAAATCTTGTAAGAAGATTTTTTCTAAATGACGATTCTCATGAAAGGGGAAGGTGAATGGTTATGAAAACAATAAAAAGTGATATAGAATTAGATAACAAAATAATGCATCTGGTTTCTACATTTAGTAATGAAAGAAAAAAAGCTTTTATTTTTTTTCTTCTGCATGCAGGCGATTTAAAAGGTGAAGAATTGTTTCTTTATCTGGTTGAGTTGTTTTTTGCAGTAGATTAATAATTTGCTCATCAACAGTTTGTTTTGTGGCAGGAATTGGAAAGGAGGGGCCTTCTCCCTCTCCAGTTAATAACCATCCTTCACTAATTCTAAATGCTTTTGCATATTTCGCAGATGCCCGTGATATTCCTCTTAATCCTTGTTCGTGCTGTATATAGCTAGAGTAGTTCCAGCCAAAATATCTAGCTGCTTCTTTAGCACTTCTAAAACCACGCGCTAAACGCGCTTTTATTAATCTAGCAGATTGGTCTATCGTGTTACTAAGCATTTTTATCTCCTTAATATATTCATATTGCATATAATTGGTATGCATTTCGACTTGACTTTTAAGTACTCATAATGCATATTATTTTTTATGGGAAAAATAGCAGTAAAACAGTTACGTAAAAATCTGAATTTAACTCTGAAAGAAATGGCAGTACGGTTAGGCGTCAACAAGTCAACAGTATGGCGTTGGGAAAAATATGGTGTTCCTTCAAGAGGAGCCGTTGCATATCTTCTCGAAGCGTTATGGAATGAACAATCTCCTCCAACGCCTTCTTTTGTCAAGGGTTCCACTGTTTGCATGAAGCCATGTGAACAAAATGAAATGTTGCAATCTCAATATGAAGAAAGAAAATAAAAATGGACAATTTCGCAGCGATGATTGTGCTTTTTATAGTCAATGTAATCATGTTTTTTGCTGGCTTTTACTTTTATAAAATGACGGAAACGCATGAAAAAGAGACAGATAAAATAATGGAAAACATAATACGTAAACAAAAAGATTTAATTCAAACACAAAAAGATTTAATGGAAAAAATTAACCGCTTTTAAGACTACTCTCCTCGAGTGGCAGTAAAAAGCTGGGCCAAAAAGTAGTTTCAAGTATTTCTTCTGCATGATTTGATGAAGTGTGTTCAATGATAAAAATTGGTGTGCTTACGATATCTGGTTTTAGGTGGCGAACTGTGAAAGAAAATTCTGTTTCTTCAGATGCATCTAAATTAAAAAAATCGAAGATCTCCTGTGTTTTTAAATCTGCTACAAAAAGACTTTTTAAGGGTATATACTTTTCATTTTCTGGTTCTAAATGCATTGGATATCTTCCCAAAAGAGCACCTTTATCAAACGCAAATGGGTTTTCGTTATATAACCGAAAATTATTTATTCTCATTGTTTGCTCTGTAGGATTTTTTATGATGCCATTTACCTCTATGAAGAAGTCTTTGTCATATTTGTATGCTGTTGACTCTTTCATAGTAACCTTCAACTTTGGACCTAAGTCTCGTATTTGTTTTTCTGCCCATAAAATGGAGACGTGCTCTTTTGCGGCTTCAGCTTGTTTTTTTAGCTGTTCTAATTGCCTTTCTATATTGTCTAAATCTTTTTGGCGGACTTTGTCTGCTTCTTTACGGTTTTTATTTCTTAAAATAAGAGCCACTAAAAGAGATGCAATAAATGACAAAAAACCTGTAAGAAATATCTTTATCCATTCTTGCATCATAACTCTCCCCACTTTTTTAGAATCGTTGAAAGGGTACTTTTTTACAAATTTTTTTTCAAGACAGGCAATCACAACACGCTTTGTCATGATGCACGCATAAACACACAACAATCTTAAGGGGGGATTATGATCACTAATTTATATTTAATGAAAGAAGGGGATGCGCATGTCTAATGGTATGCCATGGATAAGATTCCATTTGTATGACTGGATAAGTGGTACAAATGGAATGACATCTGAACAACGGGGGGTTTATATAACCCTTCTCGTTTGCATGTATGAAAAAAAAGAACCACTTAAAACAGATTTTCAAACGCTTGCACGCGTTTGTCATTGTTCGCAGAAAAAATTTGCAGCTATTGTCGAATATCTCATGAGAAATAATAAACTTGTTGAGACAGATAATGGATTGTGGAATACGCGCGTTGAAGAAGAGCTGAACGATTTTGCTGATAAAAAAGAGCACATATCGCAAGTTCGTAGTGAGGCTGGTAAAAAAGGTGCACAAGCAAAAAATAATACAAAACAACATGTTAATAATTTTGCTGAAGCAAATGACAAGCAAAACGTTTTTTTTGCTGAAGCAAACGCTAAGCAAAATCAAGCTATAAAGAACCAGAATAAGAATATATATAAAAAAACTAAAACTAACGTTTTAGCAAAAAAAGAAATTGGTTCTGAAAGTTTAGAAACAAACGAACAGGTTGACGAGCCAACAGAGGTTGCTGCTGTTGAGACCACATCAGAGCAAATCACAACGGGTGTAGAAAACCAACCTTCCATTCACGAGCAAGAGAACGTTCCCAAAAAAGCAAAACGAGCGCAAGCTAATCGCGGTTGTCGATTGCCTACGGATTTTGAACCGGATTACGATTTTGCCATTGCAGAGGGCTTGCCTCCAGAGCGCGTCAAAGTCGAAATTGCAAAGTTTCGAGATTATTGGCGTTCAAAAGCCGGAGCAAATGCAACCAAAATCGATTGGCAAGCAACATGGCGTAACTGGGTACGCAGGGCTATCGAGGGTTTAGAAAAAATAAAAAATACGAACAACA
>NZ_JBHIOZ010000137.1:0-3329 GCF_042195805.1 Bartonella sp. AP57NXGY
ACAATTAAAAATGCTACGATCGGTGTTAAAGCCCAAAGTGATAATGCGACAATCAAGATGACAGGAGGATCTATTGAGGTCACAGGAGGCGAAGCAGTAGGTGCATTATTCCTTGAAACCACAAGCAAAGAAAACACGCTGAAAGATGTGAAAATATCAAGCGGTAAAGATGGCTTTCTTATGGAGAAAGGAATAAGTGCTGACAAAGGAAGCATGGTTTCTTTAAATAATGTAACCGTTAAGAATGCAGAAAAAGCTCTCTTGGCTAATGATAATTCCCAAATAACAGTAATGGGCGGAGGTTCCTTTGGTGGAGAAGTACAAACTCTGCAAGGTAGCACAATTACTTTAAATGATAATGTCACAGTAACATCTAAAAATTACGGACTCCATGTAGATGGTGAAGAAGCCAAAATCACAATGACGGGAGGGAGTGTAAGTGCAAAAGGAGCAGCATTTGTCGTAAAAGATGGCGGACATATTGATGTCACAGATATTTCTGCAAAAGCACAGCGCAATGGGATACGCTTTGATAACTCAAAAAACGATCAAACTTTAGAAATAAACCTGACCAATACAAACCTTCTCATCGAAGATGGAACGGGTATTGTTGCCAACAATTCATCAAATGGTAAACTCAACCTCAAAGATTCAGAAATCAGAGCCGATAGGTTATTCGTAGGGATAATCCATGATACACCAAAACCTAATCAAATCTTTTCACTCTCCGCAGACCGTTCTGTCTTACAAGGTGGTGTAAGAAATGACGAAAATGGACAAACAAGCTTTGATCTCAAAAACAATACAACATGGTTTGTGAACACCAGCACAAAAGAAAAAGATGATGCGGGCAAGTTACTTGATATCACTCAAAGATCACGTTCTGATGTTTCTGCACTCAACCTCAATGACAGCAAAATTGTTTTTGAAAAGCCAGTAGAAAACCATTATCACACATTACATATCGGTTCTGGTAAAAAAGATACTCCAGAGATCTATAACGCTTCTGGAAACGCAGAAATCCACTTTAACATGGCATGGAACGATGGGGTTGCTGTAGATGATCAAAAAACCGATCGCGTTCTCATTCATGGCGATGCATCAGGTACAACAACAGTTTATATCAAGAGTGATGTAGGGGATAAAAACAGTGTAGAAAATGCTGCGGCCCCCTCGAATACAGGCGGTATTTCCCTTATCCAAGTCTCTGGAAAAGCGATGGAAGACTCCTTCAAATTAGCCAATGGTTATATCACAAGAGATGGTTTGCCTTATAAATACACACTAACTGCTTATGGACCAGAATCACGCCATGGCACAGCCAATATTGAGCAAAACCTCTTTGATGAAAAAAATGAAAACTTCTGGGATTTTCGCTTGCATAAAGCATTTCTTGACTCCGGTGGCGGTAGCGGTTCCGGTGGCTCTGTCCCTGGTCCACATGTGGAAGCTGTCGTACCGCAAGTGGCAAGCTATATCGTGATGCCTAACGCTCTCTTCTACGCTGGTTTTACCGACATTACTAAGCAAAGCAAATTGTTAGCTGATATCCGTACAACACAAAATTATTCTTTCTTCTTTTCACCCTATGGTAGCAATGCTACCTTAACCTCTGAGCGTGGTCCCTTCAAATATGGCTATGGCGCTGATATTCGCTATGCTGCCGTACAAGCAGGTGGTGCATTAGCTGCAATGGAAAGCCAAAATATCACCATGCATTTTGGACTTATGGGAACCTATGGGAAACTCTCTTTCACACCTAAGGATATGGAGGGTGCAGACAAAAGCACACTCAATAAATGGGCGGTTACAGCTTATGGCAGTATACAACACAACAATGGCTTATATGTCGATGTCCTAACTTCCTATGGCATGATCGATGGAAATATCACTACGGCTGATATCAAGAATGCCGCAAACTTGAAGGGTGCCAAAACCTTGAGCGCTTTGGTTACCATTGGAAAAGAATTTGCTACAGGAATGGCAGGGATAGAGTTTGAGCCACAAGCACAAATTGTTTATCAACAATTGTCGTTTGACACCATGAAAGATGCTGATAATCTAGAAATTGATATGAAAAATCCTTCCCAATGGTTGGTTCGGATTGGCGGACGTTTAACTAAAACTGTTTCTGCCGAAAGTGATTATCCCTTTTCTTTTTATGGAAAAGTGAACTTTCTTAAAACCTTTAGTGATGATGGGAAAATACAGATTGGTAAGGAATTTGACCTTGATCCTGCCGGAACTGCCATTGAAGGCGGTTTGGGCATCAATGCACAACTCTCCCACAATATCGTACTTCATGGTGATGTTAGTTACCAACAAAAGCTACAAAAAACGGGTATAACAGGAGCGAGCTTTTCTGGTGGAATACGTTATCAGTTCTAAGAAAATGCTGTAAAGTGAGCGTTATTTTCCCATTTGCTTGCATAAAAAGGCTGGACAACTCCATACTGTGTGGCCTTTTTGATTTGCACAAACCTACCGTGGAATACCGGTTATTCTTTTCTTTATAACATACCTACAACACTTCTTGCTGAAAGCAATCCTTTGGATAAAGATTTTGTAACCAAAGGGCTTGCCTATCTGCCAGCTCCTCCTTCTGGCAACACGACTGCAAGAATAGAAGGGGAAAAACTCATTAGCGCTACCCTTCAATCTCTCCAAGATAAATTAAGAGCGCTAAAAGCACAGGCGGACCGCGTCGAGCGCAGCGGTGCAACACAACATGCGCAATTAGATAGGTTGGAAGATGATCGTCAATTAAGCCAAGGAAAATTAAAGGCTGCAAAAAGCCTGATGGAAACAAAAGTCATTAGCCAAGCCGTTTATTTAGAGCGTTTACATGATTTTAAAAATGTCGAGCATGAAATTTTAACCAATCAAAGACGTTTGGAAGAAAATGCCGCCGAAATAAACACCCTCCGCCAACAACGGAAAAGTCTCATTTCCGATGAAATCGCCCGCTATCGGCAACTTTCACGTGAAACAGAACTGAATCTTCAAGGATTAAAAGCAAAGCTTGATAGCACTCAATACCATCTTGACCACTTATCACTCTATGCACCTGTTGATGGACGTATCGATGATTTAAGTATCCATACTTTGGGCGGCTTTGTAGAGGCTGGTAAAACTCTCATGCGCATTGTCCCTGGTGCGGGTGGTCTCATTATTGAAGCATTTTTTGATAATCGAGATATTGGTTTTTTAGAAAAGGGCCAACGTGCTTACATCAAGTTTTCTGCCTTTCCTCCTGAACGTTTCGGTGTTATCCACGGTACAGTCGTTAATGTAGGCGCTACAGCGCGCTATAATAAAGAAATTAATGG
>NZ_JBHIOZ010000138.1:0-3327 GCF_042195805.1 Bartonella sp. AP57NXGY
CGCATCGCCCTGTCTGATACGGTTGGCAAATCGTTGGCGGAAGAAATCGGTACCGCCAAGGCTGAAGGCAAAATAGACACGGTCACGCAGATCGTTGCCCATGCAGGACTTGGCTGCTTAAAAGGCGCGGTTGCGAGCGGTGTTTGCTCTGCCGGTGCTGTGGGGGGTGCTGTGGGCGAAGCCACTGCTATGCTCCAGTTTAAACTGTCGACCAAAAATTTTATACAAAAAGAAATAGCAGCATTGGATGGTCGTGTTCCAACGGCAGAAGAACAAGCGCGTATCAATGCAAAGATTGAAGCACAGTTTTCTGATTTTAATGATCATGCCATTGATATCGCGCGCATAGCGGGGGGCTTTGCTGCTGCCCTTGCTGGTGGTGATGTCAATACTGGCGCTGATGCCGCAGGTAATGCTGCCGAAAATAATTTTCTTCCTGCGGTAGCAGCTGCTGTAGCGTTCATTGTGTCGCTTACGCCACAAGAGTTGGCAGCTCTGTCTCTTTTTATGGCTGGTGGAGCAACTATTGTTCAATCTCCTAACAATAGAACCGCTATAGCTGATTTCCTTACCTATTGGTTTGCATCAAAAAATGCAGAAGAAGATAGCGAAAAAACAAATCAAAACTCACAAGAAGAAAAAAACAAAGCTTCTCAGGCGAATGCTAAAGACCCACAAAACAATAATGACGATGACAATGATGGAAAAGGTAAAAAACTTAATAAAGCTAGGGAACATCATGACAAAAAACGCGATGAGAAAAAATAAAAATTAGAGGAGGAAGGATTTTCACCCAGCGAAAAAGAATTAACGATTGAAATTGAAATTACGACAGATAAAGGCACAATTAAGGTAAGAACACGTCCCGATAACACATTTATTAAGGATGGAAAACCAGCGTTTGATGAGACGAAAACAGGTAAAGCCAAATTAAGTAAAGGGCAGAAAGGTTTAAGAGAAATATGTAAAACAACAGGAAGCATAAAATTTTGTGGTTCTGAAGCTGAAAAGTATCTTAAGCAAAATAAAGAAAAATTTGATCAATATCAAAAAGATCTTAAAGGTACTATAGATAATTTTAAAGGCAGTGTAAAAGAATTGGAGAAAGAATTAGATAAATTTAACAAGAATTGGGCTAAAAATCAGCTAGATAAGAAGTGGAATGAGGGGACACTGCACCATGGAGTTGATCGACATCCAAGCTATTTAAAAGGGAAGTGAAGCATAATGAAAACGAAAGACGTAACAGAGATTTTAAAAAGATTGGGCTGGGAGATTTATCGCGATGAAGTTGGAAATACATTTGCTTATTATCATTTCTCCGATCGTATAATACGCATTCTCTATGATGTTGTAGATTATGGAGAGGATGGTGGAAGGTTGCGGCTATCAGTTGCTCTTACCACCGCCGCTTATTGTCTTGCTGAGGAATATGATAATGGCGAACAGTCGCGCTATGAATATGGTGATACGTTGATTTATGCAGAAGAAAATTTCGGAATTGTGGCACAGAATCTTTCAGAAAGTCATATCGAAGCTGTTTTAAACAAAGTAATCTTTTGGGCACAAACGCAGAATATTGAACAAAAATTGCGTGAAGAAGCCGCCAATCATTCTGCTGTTGCACAAGCATTGCTTGGCGATATTGATGCTTTAAGGTCTGATAAGCCGGCACCTCAATTACATGTACCAGAATTTGCAGATTACAAAGCGATGACGCGGTATGAGCGCCTCATTCTTTTTGCGCAAGCTTATACAAATGGGGAGTTAGACGATATTCTAACGCGTAAAAAGCCCAAACAGCGCTCGATAAGCCTTACTGCAGCAAGCCGTATTCTTAAAACCCAAGGGTGGTTTTCTACGGAACCTGGAAAAATGTGGCTCTCTTTGCCAGATCGCTTTATTCAGTTTGATTTTGGTTTTGTACATCTCCATAACAATTACAATGTCCGTCTTGAAGCTGAGATCTCTAACGAAGAGATTTCTGTAGCTTGCGAGTATATTCACTATAGGGGAGAATATAATTGGATACGACCTACGGATATTTATCAGTCTTTTAATACGATTGGGGGAGGGATTTTTAGCGGTTTTGATAAAGGGATTGATATTTGTGTAGAGACGTTGAATGAGGAAGATTTGATAAAAATCTCTGAGCGGATAATACAATGGGCACGCGCCCAAGATTTACAAGCATCAATAGAAAGCAAAACACGTGTTCAAAAGTATAGCTACAATATAGATATAGTCTGGCATTTGGCTTGTTTAGCGTTGACAGGTCGAATTGATATCCTGAAATCTTATCAAAGTTTTCTAAAAGCAGGTACGATTTCTGAACATTTGGATGATGATGACGTAGAAAAATATGTTAACCATGCCGTTGAATTTTCTGAAAAACATCTGAAAATCTTTAATGAGCGAAAAGCCATAGATGATCGTCTTAGTTTGCAAGATTTGTCTTTTCTTAATACAGTTTCTGAAGACTTAAAAAGGATGGGGTGGACAGTTTATCGAGATAAGAACTATGATCGCAATGCTTATTTTGTAAGTAAAGACCGTATCATCAATATAATGTATAACCTTCAAAGTGATGAAGAAGAGCCGATTGTTGTATTTAAGGCTTCACTTTCAACACTTGGCTTTTCCTCTGCTCATAAAGAGATTTTCTATAATATGCCTCAATATATAGCCCTCAAAGAAGCAGAAGAAGTTTATACAGTTTCTAGTACTGAATTGGATAGAGGCAAGCTAAAGGAGATTTGTACAGATATACTTGAATGGGCAGATCGGCAAAATGTTAATCAAATCATTTATGATTATGCGGCTTTTTCCCCAGACAGTGAACTTGATCTTGTAGCGCGTCACCTTATTGCGCTTGTTTTGATTGGGGATGTTGAAAAGCTCAAATCTTATAAGGAGAATTTTAGAAAGGGAAATTCTTTAGGTTTTGTGGAAGAAATCTCAAAATATAGAATTGATAATCTCCTCACTCTTGCACGGGGTTATCGAGCAGGTTTTCCGAAAAATGCACCGATTTTGAGCTTGGATCCGCAAATAGCATCTGTTGCTTCTAAAACAACTTCTGTTGAAGTGGCAGAGGAAGTGGATGACAATGATGATCGTCTCACCATGGAAAGTGCTCATGCACTTTTGAAAAGCTTAGGTTGGTCAACCGAGAAAATCAATGAGAATGATCATATGGCAAGCTATCAATTGGCTGATCGTGAAGTAGACATTCTTTATAACGACGAAATTGCCAAAGATTGTCCGCAATTTGATAGCGCCTTTTTGATTAGCACGGGCATTCTTTCCGCTGCTTGTAAATTCATT
>NZ_JBHIOZ010000139.1:0-3310 GCF_042195805.1 Bartonella sp. AP57NXGY
ACATGAGATGTTTCACTCCCATTCTGATTGTCCATACTGTTGCGTGTGGCATCAATCGAAACATTCCTCTCAGCTTGTAAAGAAAGTTTATCCTTTGTTTGAACATCAGAGCCTAAAATATTCAAATCTTTTCCAGAGATAAGTGGGCTTGATGTACTTTGAAAAATATTTATTTAAAACAAATGTGTGAATACACAACAACAAGTGTATTCCGTTTAGGGCGTTCTGTTTTGCATGAGGAGTATGATCCCATTAAGAAATGCAATAAACAAAAACGTAAAGCTAAATTAAAAGAAGATGATAAAGTTGGAAACTAATTTTTCTCTTTGTAACTTTATATTCTTCCCCAATGAGGCTGTATTCCCGTTTCAGAACTTACTCTAACAGATATATGTAGTATGCTCGCTCTAATCTAGCATATAAAAGTAGACTAAAGTTCGTCACTGATTATGATCTTGTCCTATTTCTGAGATTAATTAAATACTTTTCACTTAAGCGTAAAATGATAGCCGTAATATAAGATTTTATGTAATAAGTAGTTATAAAATCGATGCATACTACTAATTCGCCTTTTATAATATAAAATTTTTTTAAAGCCTTATAATACACAATGATACCAATAAAAAATAAAAGAGATTAAGAGAAATAAAATAGAGAGCTAATAAAATAAAGGCCCCGTTAAACGAGGCCTTCGTATTTTTTGTGCTGATAATTTCATTTTTTCGAAATTAGAATTTGTAAGCGACACCTACACGGAAGTCATTGGTTTTGTAGTTGAATTCACGTGTATCGTTTGCGAATTTCTTTTTACCAAAATCGGAGTAACGGTATTCTGCACGTAAAAGAACGTTGTCTGTCATTGCAAAGTCAACTCCACCACCAATAGTGAAACCAACCATTGTCTTCGTGTCATCAGCCCAAGTACCACCAGTCAAATCTACATTTTGCTTAACTGGTGGGTTTTCCACCACATCAGCATTCTGCTCAACCTTAGCTCTCTCTCCTTTTCCTGCAACTAACTGAATGCCCTGTACCTGCGCATAGGCAATACCACCAGCAACATAAGGCATAATACGGTCAACAGCAGCAAAACCGATACGAACGCGTGTAGCACCAGACCATTTTTCTTTGTAACTGTGCTTTTCCGTTACCTTGTCGCCTTTTTCAAACTGTTGCTGACCTTTTAATTCAACCTTAGCTTTTTCAAGGGCATGATTAAAAAATGCCACATCTTCTTTAGTAAGAGTCAATTCACGGGCTGTTTTTGATTCTTCACGGTCTGCCCAAACTGCATCGGTTTCAACACCGAGAATGAGACCATTTCCAAGATCTACGTTAGATCCGGCATAAATCCCACCCATGAAACCAGAAGGACTAGGTGTGTTATCTTTTTTGACAAGTTCTTTATCTTCTCCTGGAATAGTTACTTTAGTTTTACTCGAAAAGTTACCAACTTGACCACCAAGATAAAAGCCTGTCCAAGAAAACGAAGGGGCTGCTGCGATAACTGCTGGGGCTGTTTCACGAGGGATCACCACGTCAGCAGCTTGTGCTGCAGAAGCTGAAATTAAAGCGGCAATAGAAGTTGCTATTAAAGATTTTGTATTCATAATTTTGCTCCTAAATTAACTATAAAACGACCTTACAAGATTATAAATAGAAAAGCTGTAGTAAAAATGTCACAATCACACAAATAAACCCCAGAAAAACAGTGTTTTGATCAAAGTCAAGATCTCTTGAAAATTTAATTTTTTATTAATACTTTTTATTCATAATTGCACTTTTGATGAGATTAGAACTTGTAAGCGACACCTACGTGAAAGTCATTGGTTGTGTAGCCTAGTTTAAGGTAATACTTTTTATATTCCTTCTTACCAAAGTCTGAGTAACGGTACTCCGCACGAAGCAGAACATGATCTGTCATCGCGAAATCTATACCACCACCAAGGGTGAAACCCTCCATCGTTTTTATTTTATCAAATACTGTAGTAGAAACTTCTTTACTTGGCTTACCCATTTGCCAATTTTTTTGTTCCTGAAACTTTACCAACACCCTGTATTTGCGCATAAGCAATACCATCAGCCACATAAGGCATAATACTGTCAGCGATGGAAAAACCAACACGAACCCGTGTTGCACCAGACCATTTTCGTTGAAACCAATGCAATACACTGCTGTATCACCCTTTTGAAACTTTTCATTTTCATCCAATGTGACACCAGCATCTTTAAATTCATCATTAAAATCATCAAATTCATCAATCGCAAGAATCTTTGAGACCGTCTTCGTCTCTCCTCAGTCTGCCCAGACTGCATCGGTTTCAACACCTAGGACATTTCTAAGATCTACGTTGAAACCTAAAATAAATACCACCTATGAAACCTGAAGGCTTAGGTAGTGCATCTTTATCTGAAGTTTTTTTCTTTTGTCTCTAAATCAAATACATAAACTTTGACTTGAAAAGTTGCCAACTTGACCACCAAGATAAAAACCTGTTTAAAAAAACGAAAGAGCTATGATAACTGTTGGAGCTTTTTTACGAGGAATGACAATATCAGCAGCTTGTGCCGCAGAAGCTGTAGTCATAGCGATAACAAAAGTTGTTACTGAAGATTTTATATTCGTAAACTTTGCTCCTCATTTATTTACGAGCACAGTATTATACGACTACAAAAAAAACGCTGTAGTAAAATGATACAATCATAGGAAACGAAAGCTGACGCAAGATAAAGTCATTTCATAACTTCACGTTTCACAAGAAATTGTAAGTTATGAATACGTATAATTCATTGATTTTACCGCGTAATTATTGCCTGTCGTTTATAAAAATCTTTTTAAGGAAATCTGAATAATATCTTTTACACCGCCAATAAATATGGAGTGTGTAATAATATAACAATAGAAAAATAACAGAGGCTCCGTCTTTAACAGAGCCTCATGACAATTTATTTTATCTTCATCATTTCGTTGTTGACGAAATTAGAATTTGTATGCAACACCTACACGGAAATCATTGGTTTTGTAAGCTATTTTATCCCCGTTCTTTACAAATGCTTTTTTACCAAAGTCTGAGTAACGGTATTCTGCACGCAACAGAACATTGTCTGTCATTGCAAAGTCAATACCACCACCTACAGTGAAACCAACCATCGTTTTCGTTTCATCAAACACTTTAGCAGAAGCGATTTCGGCACCATCAGCTCCTTCCGCCTTAAGAGAATCGACTATCTGGAGCTGCGTATAAGCAATACCACCAGCAACATAAGGCATAATGCGATCAACGGCTGCAAAACCAACACGAACGCGTGT
>NZ_JBHIOZ010000140.1:0-3227 GCF_042195805.1 Bartonella sp. AP57NXGY
GTTGATAAATAGGATAATTGCGATTTATTGCTTGTTATGAAAACATCTAAAAAGAGATTGATCATTATAAAGATTAGCAAAATCCCTTTTAATAGACCGTGTCAGTGTTGTCAGTTCTTTTTAGAGCCTATATTATTTTTTTAAATGAGTAAAAATTAAAAACTTTATATTTCAATAGGTTAGTATTTTAAAAACATAACTCATATCAAGAGTACAATCTTTAAAGATAACCAATGATGTGAGTTGAATAAAACTTATCAGTTATGTGTCAGTAAATTGAACTGACAAAATAGATTATTTTAGTGAGTAATTAACGCGTGTCTTATGAAAAGCGTATGAAAGTAAAAACTGATTACGTTATTAAAATCCCTTTTATGAATTTTATCAGTTCATTTGAATAGATAAACTTATGATTTAGAGAATGATTAAAACGTGCTTTATAAAAAGCATATGATCCTTTAAAGCCTTTCAAAAGAAAGGGATTATAATCATAAGAAATGTTATCAAGACTATTGTGGTTATGAGTTTTGAGGTTTTTGAGTATTTTGAGGGTTCCTTTTGACCCCCTTTATATATTTTTTTAATAAACAACCTATATCAAGATACAACCTATAAACACAACCCACGATATATTTTTGAAGGTATTTTGAGGGTTTGAGAAACCTTCAAAGCCTATAAGTAATATAAGAAAATGAATATACATAACTCTCTTTAAACAAAGCTTTTGAAAACAATAAAGCTATCATTTTAGATTACGGTATAAGCTTTGCAATCCAAAATACAGTGTTTTAAAAGTCAAATGATTTCTTTTTAGAATAACGCATGATAAATTATCCTTTTAAAGATTGTATGTAAGCTATTTATAAAGGGGGTATAGAGCCTATAGGTATAAGACCTTATACCCCTTTGTGAGTTTAGCATGCCAAGTCTATTCAGTTCCTCTTATTTCTAATTTTGGTAGTTTTTTCACGATTTTCATTGTTTCTAAACTTACGCTAATAACCCTTTGAAACAAATCCAATGGATAAGCAGGATTTCCAACGGTTTTAACAGCATAGTGATTGGCATCATTAACAATGCCACTCTTTTTATCTGTCTTTACACATTGATGCCCCATAATCCATTCAAGAGCGGGCTTGCCATTGACGATATACTCATAAGCTTCAAGAGGGATATCTGTTATTATAAATAACAGTGGTTTAATTTTTCTCTTTACCTGCTTTTGCGAATTCCATTTCAGTCACGTAATAAAACTTTTCGGAATTAGGGATATCAGTTAATTTAGGATTACCCTTTTTAAAGGTCACTGGATAAGGCTCTACATCTTCATAATTCACGTGCAAATGATCCAGTTCATGCCCTGTTACAACAGAGCTCCGTTTTCATATGAGGGGGTTAATTCTTATCAAAAGAATCAAAACGAAGCTTATTAAATCCATTTTGAATGAATAGTGAGAAAACTGGAAAAAATGCTAAAAAAGCCGATAATTTTTTCAAAAGGGTTTTTAAAGGTACTTATCCACAGCCCATGGCATAGGATAAGATCAGCAAAGTAGTGAAATTTGCTGTTTATTTTATGGAAAAAAGACAAATGAAGCATGTGCTTTAAAATATCAGAGTGAGTATTTTGATAGGTTTTATGAGTCACTAAAATAGTCTAGTTTGTCAGTTCAATTTACAGACACAAACTGACAAATATATATTATGGATTGTATTTAAGGTTGTATTGTCGATATAGGTTGTATCGTTAAAATGCTAACATATTGAAATATAATGTTTTTAATTTTTTATCATTTAAAAAAATAAAATAGGCTCTAAAAAGAACTGACAACACTGACAGCACTGGACAAAACTCTTCTGTTCAGATCGCTCAGATCATTGTCTTTGGAGAAAAGTTCTTTGATGAAAATGCCATTAAATATAACTTATTAGAAAATCAAGACTTTGTTTGCTCGCCACATTTGGCGAGCAAAGGCAGGAAAAAGAGTTTTGCGTAATTGTCTTGAAAGGCTCTCAAAGAGATTTCTTATTGTTTTCTATGATGGTTTTTGACGACAGGATGTGCTTGATAGCATGATGTCTCGTTTATATGCGTGTTGAGTGGCTTAGAGGGGCTGGAGAGTGAATTTATCTCTAATTATTGATAAATATATTGTAGCATTAAACTGGGGATATTGAAAACTGGGGATATTGATGTATTAACCATTGACGGGCTAAACAGTTTTGTTTAGAGGTTTTTTCATATAAATGTGGGGGAGAGATCTTCAGCAGTTAAAATAAAGCATTTTTGGGTATCACTTTTCTTTGGTTACAGAGGCATGTGCTTTTGTTAAAAGCGTTATAGGGCAGTGGCTGTTTTGAGTGGATTTATTAGCGGTTCCATGAAGTTCTTTTAAAGAGTGCTTCATGAATAATGCAAAGCGGGGGCAATCTGTATTGTTTTGTGTATTTTTACGCCAAAGTTCTCTTTTGAGAATTTTTCGTGCCATTGTTGTTTTCTTTGGCTTGTTTACAGGTGTAAATGTTTATGCGCGCTCCTCAGCTATTTTTCATTCCCCAACCGATAATTTTTCTCGCCAACAATCTGAGAAGCAGCAATTAGAAAGAATTGAGAAATTACGCGCTTTAACGCCTAAAAGGATAAAGACGCCTTCAGAGCAAAATCCAGAAACGCTTTTGGGTGGGAAGCAATGTTTTCCAATTCATGCTGTTGTTGTTGAGGGAGTGCATCATGTCAAAAAGCGCTCTATATCAGCCGTAACAGAGCCTTATGTTGGAAGATGTATCGGTCTTTTTGATATTCAGCTCTTAATCAAGAAGTTAACCAAAGTTTATTTGGATCAAGGCTATGTAACGGCACGTTTTTACATTCCTGATCAAGATATCAAAAACAGCAAGACGCTCAAATTTGTTGTCATTGAGGGGAAGCTTTCAGAGATTTACTATAATGGTTCACCGGCATCTCGTTATAATAATGTTGTGTGGAGTGCTTTTCCTGGGCTTCAAGGTCATGTTCTGAACATGCGCGATATTGAACAGGGGCTTGATCAGATCAACCGTTTGAGTTCAGCACACGCTCAAAGCGAACTTCTTCCAGGGAGTGAAGAAGGGAGCACCATTGTCAATATTAACAATCATCCCGATAAAACGTTCAAGGTTACTGTTTCTCATGACAATATGGGACAATCTTCCACGGGTTATGCGCGTTATAGTGCGGGCTTGAGGGT
>NZ_JBHIOZ010000141.1:0-3198 GCF_042195805.1 Bartonella sp. AP57NXGY
AGATGTCTTTTGCCATGTCAGAAGAATACGAAATTTGTTATGGTCATGCTTTAGGATTTCCTTGAATATGAAATGCAGCATCACACCAAAGGTTAGAAAAAAAATATTGCCTGCCATAATGAACAATATCATCGTTCCTATCGCATTTAATCCCATAGCTTCCACTGTTACGCCCGCAATCATTGCAGGGCGCGTGCAAGCAAGAAATAACGTATCTTCTGTTAGCTTGTCGTGCTCTTTCATGGCTTTGAAAGGCTAAAGTTAAGCGAATTAAGACATAAACATTGATGCGATTTGCGATGCACCAAAAACAATGCCGATGCCAACACAAACAAAGAAAGCTTTACGCATTTCAACATAACCAGCAATCCATGCAAGCCCAACACCAGCAATCGCAATGGTTGCGATTGATTTTGCAATTGGTCCTTTTAAAGCATCAACTATTTTTTGAAGAGCAGTTTCAATTTTTCCGAAGCCGCCATCAGCAAATGCTGGTTCACTCAGTGCCATGAAGGCAATAAACAGCATCAATGCTGCTGTTAACCATTTTTTTTGGGTGTTGGATAGAATAGTTTTTTGTAAGGTATGTTCATTAATGAACGAATTATTCATGTTTTTCATGAAAATTCCCCCGCTTTATGTTTAAGTTGATCATAAAATTAATATTCAAAATATTAATCGGGAATCATATAAATGAAAAAAATATTTTTTTCTATCGATAAATTAATAATATTTAATCTTTTATTATTTAATGAACAAAAAATATAGTAATATTCAAAATGATACTTTTAAAATATCTTCGAGCAGCGCCTAAATATATTGTCTTAATTTGTATTATTATTTTAGGATACTTTTATTTCAGTCAACATACTGAAAATATTATGCAATTTTCTCTTTTTGAAGGATCAGAAAAGACAATTGGAAACCCCGTTCAAAGTCCGAAGTCACAATTGATAGATTATGCAAACCAACAAGACGCAATCCAACAAAATGTGGTGTTGCATTCAGAACCAATCGCATCACAATTTTATGAAGAAAATGTGCCGGTCTATTCCGGTGCTATACAGGTCACAAGTGGTGTGACCTTTAAAATGATTACGCTTGTAGATGATGGGTGGAGAAAAAAGATCATCCGTGATATCCGTTTATATGGTGTGGAAAGCTGTGAAACACGACAATTTGCCTCACGCAACGGAGTTAAGTGGCCTTGCGGTGCTTTTGTTACGGCTTGGCTTGTTTCAAAAACAATTGATAAAAAGGTTACTTGTCGGCAAGCACGTGTCGTTCAACAGGTTCATTATGCACAATGTTTTGTAGATGGGGTTGATCTGGCGCGGTTGGGGCTGGCAGAAGGGTTGATGGTGTTGACAAAAGATCAGCATCATTTTCCATCCCCCGCAGACTATAAAACTCTACAATCTGCTGCTCAAAAAGCACAAAACGGTTTATGGTCGAGCCAATTTCAACAACCAGAAGATTGGCGAAGAGATCATGGAAGCTATAATCCCATTGACCATAATTAATATTGACCATTATTGATAAAGCGTCTTTTCAAGCGCTATTTAAAAATCAAGACAATATTCTACTGCAAATCTTATCAGAAAAAAGTTAATGATAATCCACACAGTCCTTGGTGGACAACGCTCGTTATGAAAATTTGTTGTGTTTAAAATATCCTTATAGGTTGTTTACTACAGTGCTATGGGAGAGCGCGTTTCCTTGGCTATACGTCATTTCGTTTTGCTTTTTAAATGAAAAGCTCTTCGCTTCTCAAACTCTTAATAATCGCACCCCAAAATCATGACATCAAACCTGCATTTAAATGAGAAGGCTAAAAGCCTTAAGTTTTAAAGGCTGGGAAATTCTGTAAAAGCGTATCGTTAGGCGCACGTGTGCCCCTTATCAATAACCAAAAGGCCTATCTTGTTCTTTTCTCACGCGGCTTTGAGATCATGATTAAAGAGAAAGCTTATAGGGGGATAAGTCAAAAGAAAGTGATGAAAATAATAAGGTATTTTAAGTGATATATATTTGAAAATATTATAAAAAAGACAAGAAAAGATAATAAATGGGTATTTTGTTATATAAATACTTAGCGTTAAGCGGATAGGTTATGAAAAGCCTTTCCAAAGTTTTTAAAACTGATTGTCTTCATACGTGTTAAAGTGTACAATGACGTTGTCAGGTGTGAGTTACACAAAATACTCTTTTAGTTAGAGATTGATAACTCACATTTTATTGTCGTGGGGTATTTATTTAATATGCATGTCCACGATCTGTATCTGGCGATTTTGTTTCAAAAAACTTTTTAGCTTGTTCTTCTTGTTGGGCTCTACGTTTTTCCTCTTCACTTTTACCACAACCTGTAATATTCAATCCTATAGTCAATAGAGCCAAGCATATTAAAATAAATTTTTTCATTTTTCCCCTCTTTAAAAATTATATGTATTAATCTCATCAATTATATCGGAATACAGATTTAATTATCGTGATCTTTTGTTTTTTATTAGTATTGTTAATGGAAAAATATGTGAACAGTTTATTGTAAATATCTTATAAGTTTATCATAATAAAAAATTAGAAGGAAAGAGCCAAAACCTAATATAAAGGAACAAATTGTAATGTTTATTAGTGCTTTTGACCAACCTATTGATAATATCATAATAGGAATTGTAAACAATCCCACAAACCCTATTATCATTATAAGGCTTAGTATCAATCTTAAAGGACCACGAAGCCATAAAAGCAAAAGGACGAGCGCCTCTTTGCTTATTTGTGATTTTGACATTATTTTCCCCTCACGCGCTTAAATCAAGATGCTCCACAATATACACAGTACGATAAATGATACAAGTTATTTTGTTATAAAATCTTCAAGATCTGTTTGATGTTCAACGGATGAAATATCCGGTTTGGTAGAAGATGATTCTATTTGATATTCTTTCATAAAAGCAACTTTTTCTTCTTTGAATAACAGAATAGGATTCACCCAGTATTGATTAGGCAATTTTGGTTTCAAAATTCCTTTTTGTATGAGCTCTCTTAAACCATTGTGAAAAGTTCTGTCGACCATATCGCGCTTTTTTCCATTTATACCCCCATCAAACCAAATTAAGGTAATGCTGCTGGGATCTTCGTTTGTTGATTTATTAGATCGATATTCTTCTAAAACTATTATCAAAGCACGATGTCCTGTAC
>NZ_JBHIOZ010000142.1:0-3175 GCF_042195805.1 Bartonella sp. AP57NXGY
ATAGCACAAAGTTTAGCGAATGCAGCTATGAATCTTCGTCGTGGTGATATGGAAAGAGAAAAAAGAGGACAGGTTAACCAGACTGTCGAGTATCTAAAATCTAAAGGGTACAGTGAAGAAGAGGCGCGGTTCATGGCTGGGAATAAAGATGCGTTGAATGCGTTTTTGGCACAAACGATCAACGGTGGAAACAGGAATCCACAATTTACCAATGACGGTAGGATGCTTGTGGAAGATCCTAATGCACCAGGTGGATATAGATATGTTACGGTTGAAGGTGGAAAAGCACATGAAGATATGCAAAAGCGTGAACAGTTGAAAAAATTACAAATAGTAGATGCGAAAATTATGAGAGAAAGTACATCACATGCAATAAATTCGGCTCTTGAGATACTTAAGGAAAATCCTAAGTCATCTACTGGTCCAATTGGTCAATTTTTACAGAATTTGTGGAACACACCGGCAGCACGTTTAAGGGATCATCTTGAAACAATCAGGGGAGGAGCAATGCTTCACAGGCTAGAGAGGATTAAAGCGCTATCACCTAATGGTGCTTCAGGATTGGGTAATTTGACTGATAAGGAAGGTGTAAGATTAGAAAATGTTTATGTTGCTTTGCAACAGAGTTTATCTCCTCAAGAGCTTATAAGGAATTTGCAACGTTTACAGGAGATTTATAACAAAGCAACAGATGCGCAATTAGCTATTTTGATGAATGATAACATAACAGCTGCGGATGTGGATGAAGCATTTGGAAGTGGTTCGCAACTATCACAAGGGAATTTGATAAATATACCAAAGATGAGTTTAGAAGAGGCATCTATTAAGGATAACGTACCTTATTTTAGGGACAGTTCTAGTGGTAAATTTTTGGTTGAGGATTAAATAGTAATGGACCCTTATAACATTTCTGAGAAGATGCGTTCTCAATATGTATATGCCAAGAATGGGAAGCGTTTTCGCGTAGTTGAAGATCCTGCTGAGATTGAAAAAATTATAAAGTTACATGCTAACAGTTCATCTTCATCTCAATATGTATATGCTAAGAATGGGAAACGTTTCCGCGTAGTTGAAGATCCTGCTGAGATTGCGAAGCTATCTAATTCTTTTTCTGAAAGTCAACAAAACACAAAAGATCAATCAACTACAACAGATGATTTTTCATTTGATGATAAAGATCTTACGTGGCGGAATGCTGTTATGAGAAATAGCGCGTCTGGTGCGATGGCAGATTATTTTGACGAGATGAAAGCAGCGAATGAATCGGGTTTTATAGATTATTGGCGTGGTGATAAGAAAGCAGAGGAGATATATAATAGACGGGTAGCCAAGGAACGTGCTTACCAAAAAGCTTTGCAAGAGAAATATCCTATTTGGTCCTCTATAGCTTATGCTGTTGGTTCACTTGTACCGACAGGACTCTCACTTTTTGTGCCTCCATTAAGGGCTTTGGCTCTTGCAAAGCATATGTCAACACTTAGAAATCTTGGTAATGCGGCGCTTTTAGGAGCAGGTTCAGGAGCTTTACATGGTTCAGGGGCGGGAGAGGGGCTTTCTGGTCGTCTTATATCGGCAGGGTTTGGTGGTGGTATTGGAACAGTAGCTGGTCCTGTTGGTTCTCTTGCCGGTACAGTTGCTTCTTGGGGTACAAAAAAAATGGCAAGGGGATTGCAACATGTTCCCTATATTCCCTTTATGAAAGGAGGGCGTTTTAATCCTGCTCATAAGGAAGTTGAAACCAAAGCCGTTAGGGAAGTTGCAAAAACATTATATGATGATGGTGTTGAGAATGTTGCAGAGCGTCTTGGCTCTGCGCCCCGCCATGCATTTTTGACAGATATTAGTCCAAATTTAGAAGTATCCCTTGCGAATATGGGGAAGACAAATGTGCATGTTTCTGAACTTTTGAAAGGAGCACATGGGGAACGAGTGCAGAATGCTATTCACCGTATTGGTCAATCGGCAGATGAAAACATTACACCTCTTCAAGATACGAAAGTTTTAAAAAGG
Organism: Bartonella sp. AP57NXGY; assembly: GCF_042195805.1. Taxonomy (NCBI): domain Bacteria; kingdom Pseudomonadati; phylum Pseudomonadota; class Alphaproteobacteria; order Hyphomicrobiales; family Bartonellaceae; genus Bartonella; species Bartonella sp. AP57NXGY. The sequence goes on from NZ_JBHIOZ010000142.1 coordinate 2,011, forward strand.
GTGCTTCAAGAGCAAGGAGAAAAAGAATATAAACATCTTTATGCAGAAGCAATGCAAACTCCCATAGCAAAAAAGCATTATCCAGCTCTTAATAGGCTTTTCAAAAATAAATGGTTTCAAAACGCTGTAAAAGAAGCAGTTGACACCTTAGAAGGAGACCCGCGCACAGCAATTGCTCAACGATTTTATGATAAAGATTTTATCCATATAAACTATAAACCCACAATGGCGTTATTAGATCAAACGAAGAAATCTATTGATGATTTAATCGAAAAGTCCCGGAATTTTGGTGATAAACAAAAGGCTACAGGGTACCAAATACTTAAGAATAATTTGGTAAAGATAACGGATGAAATCTCCTCTACTTACAAAGCAGCGCGGGCTAGTGTAGAAAAATATAAAGGTTTTCAAGAAGCGATAGAACAAGGCAAAAACATTGTACAGAGAGATGTTTCTGGAGAGGGGATTAAAGAAGGTCTTCGTAAAGGAGCAATGTCTAGTGGTCTCAATACTTATCATGTAGGGATGAGAGACTATATTGATGATCTATTAAAAGGTTCGCGTCCTGTTAATAGACTTTCGAATATTTTACAAACGGGTCGTATGTCAGATAATCTAAGCAGATCTTTAAGCTCTAAAAACATTCATGGGTTTAGAAAAGCTGTAGAGGATGAAAGGTTCTATGAAGATGCGGCGCAAAGAGCCCTAAAACCGTTTCAGGGAACGCCCGAACCTAATTATTTAACAGGTGTTAATCTACCGTACGGGAAAGTTAGTACAGCACGTGCAGGGGCAAAGATTACACAAAATATTTTATCTGATACGATTAGGAAATTACCTCAAAAAGAGAGACAAATACTTGAACGAGATATAGCGAAATTAGCAACTTTTGGCGTTAAAGGTATGAACCAGCAGGAAGTTGCTCAAATGTTACAAAGATTTATACGATTACATAAAGCAGGAATCGTTAGTGACCATTTGTGGCATTTCATTTCTTCGGTAATGGCAGGAGAAGCGGGAAGATTTTTAAGGAGTAAGGTTCAATGACCCGTTCTAGTCCTTCTGTTAATCAAGCGATACGGCAAACGGCAGCGCGTTATGGTTTGCCAGAGAGTTATTTGTACCGTGTTGCGCAAGTGGAAAGTGGCGGCAATCCCAATGCAAG
>NZ_JBHIOZ010000143.1:0-3172 GCF_042195805.1 Bartonella sp. AP57NXGY
TTCCATATTTATGAAATAAAAAGTACAAGCTAACAGCATTATTTTCTCTGCGATCTCCAATGAGGCGATAATCTTTGTTTTAAGGAGGTTTCAAGATGCACAAAAATGATTTTGATTAATTGACTATAAGAAGAGCTGAGATAATGTTACGATATTTAAAGCTCCTAATTAATAGGCAAAATAATAAATTTTCTATTATAAATCAAATGTTTAAGATAAAATTTAGCCTTAAACTTTTCTAAGGTACTCATTATACTGTATACTGTTAAAGCTGTAGAGAATATGAAAAAATAAAGTATTTTGCTGATAAGAGCTTATATTTGATCAAGTCAGCTGCCAGTTAACTGTATGTGTTTCAAAAGGGGCTGTTTACATTTGCTCAGAAAAACAGTTTGGATATCAATAGAATATTTGAAAAATCGGCGTTATGGAAATAATCTAAAAAGCTTAGCTTTTAAAAGAGCACAAACAAGCATGAGATTATAACATTGGGTAAAATTGTTTTTTGGTTCTCGAAGGAAAAACTTTATAGAAAATCATGGGGTAGATAGAATATTGGTTACATTTGGAATTTGTTTTACTGGAAAAAATAACGCGGATCAAAATAGATAATAATGTTAAATTAAGATATTAAATATGAAATTATCTTATTGTAGTGTAATCGATTATTCGAATAAGGTAAGCCTTTGTAATGATAAAAAATGTGCTGGTAAAAAATGAGCTAAAATGGCTTATGAGTATGGATAAAAATCTTGTGGTGAGGAGAATTTAATGAAAAGAAAAGAGCATGTGTGAAAAAGCATATTTTATAGGTGCGCATGCTTATTCTGCACCCGTTATAGAATCAGGGCTTTATCTTGTGGCAACACCTATCGGAAATCTTGCAGATATTACGCTTCGTGCTTTGCAAGTACTTGCAGGAATTGATATTTTAGCGTGTGAGGATACGCGAGTAACACGTGTTTTGTTGGAACGTTACGGTATTCAAAAAAAACCTTTTCTCTATCATGAATATAATGCGCAAAAAGCGGGTCCGAAGCTCTTAGCGGCTTTAGCAGAAAACAAAACAGTAGCACTTGTTTCAGATGCCGGAACACCACTTATTTCTGATCCTGGATTTCGATTGGTGGAAGAGGCCCGTAAAGCTGGTCATAAAATTATTCCTATTCCTGGAGCATCCGCTCTTTTAGCCGCTCTTATACCGACAGGGCTTCCTACTGATAGCTTTTTTTTTGCAGGTTTTTTGAGTGCACGAAAGCTACAGCGCCGAAAACGGTTGGAACAATTAAAAGAGATTCCAGCAACTTTGATTTTTTATGAATCACCGCATCGTCTTGTTGAAACTTTACAGGATATGGTCACTCTTTTTTCGGCTGATCGACCTGCTGCCATTTGTCGTGAATTAACAAAAAAGTTTGAAACAGTAGATGTTTCCAATTTGGGAAATTTGTTAGAAAATTACAGAAAACAAGCACATATTCGTGGGGAAATTGTTGTCCTTGTTGGAGAATCATCTTCTTCTTTAAATGTGATAAGTGATCAAGAAATTGATGAAATGCTATTAGAACGCGCACGGACACATTCTGCTGCTCAAGCGGCAGCTTTTGTTGCAAAAAAAACCGGTTTTAAAAAGCAGGAACTTTTTCAGCGATTAATCTTTTTAAAAAATGCGTAAAATGATACAAAAAAAACGCAGACAAAAGTCTTTTTATCGAGGGGTTCGTGCAGAAAAATTGGCAGCTTTGTGGCTACGTTGCAAAGGGTTTCACATTGCCGAAAGGCGTTTTAAAACAAAATGTGGAGAAATTGATTTAATTGCACGACGCGGAAATCTTGTGTTAATCGTTGAAGTTAAAGCACGTTCAACGTTGGCTGAAGCAATGGAAGCGGTTTCCCGAATGAATGAAAAGCGAATTGAGGCAGCTGCCGATATTTGGCTCGCACGGCAAAAAGATTATGCCCTTTTGTCTGTACGCTTTGATTTAATTGCAATTTTACCTTGGCGTTGGCCACAGCATATCCCTGCATTTTTTACATCTGATCAATAAACGGCCCCCCGTTTTAACCATATTCAATAAAAAACATTTCGTTTTTATGTGCATATGCGTTAAAAAGTGTGTAATAATTGAGCGCTATAAGGAGCGAAATATGGATGATTATGAAAAGTTTGCAACAGGTTTGCTCATCATTTTTGGAGCGCTAATTATTGGTGGTTTAATGGCAATGCATATTGTGCTTATGAATAAACCAGGTTTTTTATTTGCATTAGCCGCAGCTGTTGTTGGTTGGTTTTCTGCTTTTGCCGTTCTCTTTGACAAGCCCAAAATCTATTTGGTTTTGATTATTCTTGCTATGTTATGTGTTGCTTCTTCAATTAGCGTTTATGTTAGTTAAAACACCTGAGATGTTGATTGAAATTCCTTTTAAAATATGAAACTGAGAAATAGATAATGAGACTTGGCTTTTTGGGAACGGGTACAATCAGTGCTTCAATGGTGAATGGCTTAATGACAAGCAACTTTGATGTTTCTTCCATTATTGTTTCGCCTCGCAATGCACAAACAGCAAAGCGCCTTTCACGCACTTATGATAAAGTTATGATTGCTGAAAATAACCAAGCGTTGCTCGATGTTAGTGATTGTGTTTTTCTTTGCTTGCCCAATCAAATTGCAGAAGACGTTTTGCGCTCTCTTTGTTTTCGTCCAGAACAGCTGGTTATTTCCGTACTTGCTATGGCAAAAGCAGCAGAAATAGAAGAGTGGATTAATCATAAAGTTTATCGTGCTGTTCCATTACCTTTTGTTGCAGAATGCAAAAATTTGACACCAATCTATCCCAATCATCCCTTTTTGCGCACTTTATTTGATGCATTGGGGGGCACATTGGTGCTGGATAAGGAAGAGCAGTTTAATCTTTTTATGACAGCTGGTTCACTTATGGGAGTATATTTTAATTTTATAAAAACTGCCCATCAATGGTTTATAACACAAGGGTTAAAAAAACAACAATCAGCAGAATTCCTTACCATGATGTTTGGAAATCTTACAGATGAAATGCGTAAAACTATAGCAACGGATCGTTCTGTATCTCTCGATTTTGCACTGCTTGAAAAAGAGTTTTCAACAAAGGGTGGAACAAATGAATTTTTGTCAAATTACTTTTCTCAACAAGG
>NZ_JBHIOZ010000144.1:0-3159 GCF_042195805.1 Bartonella sp. AP57NXGY
GCGTAGCTCACTTGCTTCACCTTTGCTACTTCTTTGGCTAAAGCTAATGCACGTTCAAGGTGGGTTTTGTTGATGCTTTCGTCAAAGCCTAGGTGATCACCTGCCGTAAAGCTTTTCTGATAAGATTGTAAGGTCTCAACATCGCCCAATAAAGCAAGAGCGCCAAGATGAAGTAAAGCATAATCCGTATCATTTGCTTTAGACGTAGTGCTTTTTTTCCAAGGAGCAGTGCCATAATCAGAGCGAAGTCTTTTAGAAAGGTCAATGTCTGTTACCGCCCATTCTAAAGCATCATCAAGCGCCTGTGTTAAACGATCCGTAGTGACTTCTGGTTCAAAGATTTCTAATCCCTTGGCTTCAAAATTAAGCTGTATATCTGGAATATCTTCCGTGTGGGTAGGATCAATGAATTTACAAGCAGCGGAAAGAATACCGGTACTAATCATAAAGGCGCTATCAAATTGCGGGTAGTCTTTGGCAATTTCGTCGTTATAAAGAATATCTACTTCACGATCAGCCAATTGATAGCTTGCCATATGGTCATTCTCATTGATTTTCTCGGTTGACCAGCCTAAGCTTTTTAAAAGTGCATGAGCACTTTCCATGGTGAGACGATCATCAGTGTCATCTGCTTCATCCACTTCCTCTGCCACTTCAACAGAAATTCTTTTAGAAGCAACAGATGCTGTTTGCGGATCCAAGCTTAAAATCAATGCCTTTTTGGGAAAACCTGTTCAATAACGCTGTGCAAGAGTAAGAGCGTTCTCAATATCATATTTTGTGATGTTTTCCACAAAACCTAGACGGCTCTTTCTTTGAAAACTCTCCTTATAAAACTTAAGTTTTTTGACATTACCAGTCAAAATAAGTGCAATAAGGTGAAATTCTGCAAGGCAAAATTCACTGTTTGTTAGCAACGCCGCATAATCATAGATGATTTGGTTGGTGTTTTGGTTATCAGCCCACTCAAGTATATCTGTACAAATCTCCTTTAGCTTGCCTTCATCCAATTCAGTACTAGAAACTGTATAAAATTCTTCTGCCTCTTTGAGAGCTATATATTGGGGCAATCTAGGAAACATCTCTCTATGAGCAGTAGAAAAACTAAGTGTTGAAAGTGAAGCCTTGAATATAAGGATCGGTGTTTTTCCTTTTATATCAAGGCTGTACATTATATTAATGATACGGTCTTTGCTTATAAAATAGGCATTACAATTATAATTTTTGTCGCAATAGACTGTCCAGTTCATCATTTTTAATGTTTCAGAAACTGTATTAAGAAGAACCAAAGATTGTACACCAATACGTGCATCTGCCGCCTCTCGCTCCTTTAAAACGGTCAGATGTCCTTCAGCAAATTGAACAGCGTGATTAACATATTTTTCCACATCATCGTCATCTAAATATTCAGAAATCGTACCTGCTTTTACGGCATTTTGATAGGATTTCAGGACATCAATTTGACCTGTTAATACTAAACAAGCCAAATGCCATGAGATATCAGGACAAGAGCTATATTTTTGAACAAGCGCTTTGCTTTCTATCGCTGCTTCTAAATCCTGAGCACGCGCCCATTGTATCACCCGCTCAGAAATTTTTATAAGCTCCTGCTCATTTAATGTCTCTACACGAATATCAATCCCTTTATCAACACCACTAAAAACCCCTCCCCCAATCGTATTAAAAGACTGATAAATATTTGTAGCTGATATCTGCCTACATTTTCTACTATCGTGAATATAATGGCAAGCTACAGAAATATCTTCGTTGGAGATCTCTGCTTCAAGATGAACATTGTAATCATCATTTGGAAGACGTATAAAACCAAAATCAAATTGAATGAAGCGGTCGGGCAAAACTAACCACATTTTCCCAGGTTCCGTAACAAACCACCCTTGGGTTTTAAGAATGCGCGTTGCTGCTGTAAGACTCATCAAACACTGTTTCGGTTTTTTGCGTGCTAAAATGTCATCCAATTCGTTATTTTTATAAGCCTCAGCAAAAAAGATCATACGCTCAACCTGTGTCATCTTTTCATAATCAGAAAACTCTGGTGTATATAATTGAGATGTAGGTTTGTAATTACTTAAAGCTTCGGTATCGCCGAGTAGAGCCTTTGCAACGAGAGAATGATTAGCAGCTTTTTCACGTAATTTTTTCTCAATATCTTGTGCGTGCGCCCAAACTAACACTTTATTTAAAGCTACCTTAACGTGGTTTTCAAAAAATTCTAGTGCTGTAACTCCAAAATTCTCTTCTGAAGAAATCAGCATATCCTCATATTGGTATCGCGATTTCTTACCGTTAGCGTATTCCCAGCCAAGACAATAGGCGGCAGTGGTAAGACTGACAGAAACCCATAATCTTCCACTATCCCGTCCATAATCTATGACACCATAATGAATACGCACTATGCGATCGGGGAGATGATAATAAGCAAACATATCACCCATTTCATCGCGATGGGGCTCCCAGCCAAGTCTTTTTAAAATCTCTGTTGCATCTTTGGTTTGCATCGTCATTACCCTGCGTGCTCTTTAATTCTTTTACAGAGAAATTCATAAAAATTACTTGCGTAATACTGGGGATCGCTAGGTAGAAACTTAAGATAGAGCGGACACTCTCCATCCTGAAACTGAGTATAATCAAAGTAAAAGGTTTCACCAAAATCTGTTCTATTGACAACAAGCTGCTGTGGTTTTGCTAAACCATTTTTTATATCTGTTAAGTGATAATAAACAATATCACCAGCAGGATTATCTTCAAAACTTGCGTTATAAATGCTAAAAATTTCATAACCTCCAATTTCTCCTCCTCCATAATTTTTTAAAAAACTTTTGTAGGACGAGGTGAGTTGTAAACCAAGAGTTCTCTCAGCCTTTTCAATCAATATATCATCAGGCGCATCCTCTGCAGTGCCAAAATTGATAATCTCATCATCATATTTATTCACTTTATCAATTAATACTACAACATCATCTAAGGTATAGGTTTTCATAGATGATCCCCCTTAAAAATATTAACGATGCTTGCATTCTTGAAAAGAAAAAAATAATGGTGGTTTAACATTGCAATTTGGAAGTAAAACCACCATACAAAGAAATTTACTTCAAATTATCTGTAATCCTTTTACAGAGGAATTCATAGAAGTTACTTGCA
>NZ_JBHIOZ010000145.1:0-3149 GCF_042195805.1 Bartonella sp. AP57NXGY
CCACTTTCCACTTGCGCAACACGGTACAAATAACTCTCTGGCAAACCATAACGCGCTGCTGCTTGACGGATCGCTTGATCGACTGAAGGGTTATATCTAGCCATAGATTTTACTCCTTGCAAATCTGCCCGCTTCTCCCATCAGTGCCGAAGAAACAAAGTGCCAGAAACGTTCATTACCAATTCCTGCTTTATGTAATCGTATAAATCTTTGTACCATTTGAGCAACTTCCTGCTGGTTCATACCCTTAACGCCAAAAGTTGCTAACTTTGCTATATCCCGTTCAAATATTTGTCTCTCTTTTTGAGGCAATTTTCTAATCGTATCAGATAAAATATTTTGAGTAATTTTTGCCCCAGCACGTGCTGTACTAACTTTTCCATACGGAATATGAACACCTGTTAAAGGAGAAGCCTCTGGCGTTCCTTGAAATGGCTTTAGTGCTCTTTGCGCCGCATCTTCATAGAACCTTTCGTCATCTACAGCTTTTCTAAACGCTTTAATGTTTTTAGGATTTAAAGACCTGCTAAGGTTTTTAGACACGCTACCCGTTTGTAAAATATTCGAAAGTGTATTAACAGGGCGGGATTTTTCTAATACGTCATCGATATAATCTCGCATCCCTACGCGATAAGTATTGAGACCATCCGGCATAGCTCCTTTACGAAGACCTTCTGCAATCCCCTCTCCAGATACATCTCTTTCTACAATTTTTTTGCCTTGGCTTATAGCTTCTGCAAAGCCTTTGTATTTTGCTGCGCTACCCCGAGCTGCTTTATAAGTAGGGGAAATTTTATCCGTTATTTTTACCAAATTGTTCTTCAAAATTTGATATGTAGAAGCCCCTTCTTCATCACCAAGCTTTCGATTCATTCTGATTAAAACATCAAGGGATTTCTTGCTTCGATCTAGTAACTCCATTGTAGGTTTATAATTGATATGGCTAAACTCTTTTGCATAGAATCGTTGAGGTATTGCTGTGCGGGGGTCTCTTTCTAACTTTTTGACAGCGTGCTTAAGAGCGTCTTGAAATCCTTCTTGTTTAAAAAGCCTATTAAGAGCTGGATAATATCTTTTTTCTATTGGAGTACGATAGGCTTGTGCATAGAGAGAACCATGTGCTTCTTCCCCTTGCTCTTTAAGCAACCTTTTTAAAACTTTCGTATCTTGGAGAGGGGTAATGTTTTCATCTGCCGATTGACCAAGGCGCTGAACTGCTCCCTGCATCCGTCCTTCATGGGCTCTTTTCAAAAGTTCAGAAACACGCGTATTTGTTGTCCCCATATTCGCAAGCAATACTTCTAAATTCGGACTAATATCTGTCAAAAATGCATGGCGTGGTGCATTTGCAAGATGTTCAGCAACATTCTCAACACCATCATCATATAATGTTTTTGCAACTTCTCTGACTACTTTAGTTTGAACTTCCTTATGAGCAGGATTAAAATGCCTTCTTACAAAAGGAGCTGTTTGCATGCTTCTTAACGCTTTATTCAATCCTGAAGAAACAACGGTACCAGCAAGAGAACCAACAGGACCAGCAACTGCTCCAATCCCACTACCAATCCCTGCCGAAGCAAGGCGGTCATAAAGACCATCTCCCGCACCAGAACCATGCAAAGCGCCAGAACCTGCTCCTAAAACTGCCGCCTTACCAAGATTTCCAAATGTTGATGCCGCAGTACCTACTTTCAAAAATCTAAGCGCAGGGACAAATGAAAGTGCTGTTGGTAAAATCGAACCAGCAATATAAGCACCAGAAGACAACCATGGATATTTCTCTTCCAAGGCTTTTTGGTAAGCGCGTTCCTTGGCTACTCTTCTGTTATAAACCTCTACTGCTTTCTTATCACCACGCCAATAATCCGTAAAACCTGCTTCATTCGCCGCTTGTATCTCATCACTATACCCTGCTGTCAAACCAGATATCCCATGACTCCTTAGTGCATCCCACCACGTAAGATCTTTATCATCAAATGAAAAATCATCTGTTGTAGTTTTGGGGTCTTGACTGCCATGAAAATCTGCAAAAGATGAATGATTTGGAATATCTTGGGGTAGACCAATTACCTTATATTTCCTAGCCCATTCTGGAAGAAGTGATTTATCATAATCTTTATATTCAGGATAATCTGTAGCTGTTTGAATATTTGAAATATCTTGGGGTGGACCAATTACCTTATATTTCCTAGCCCATTCTGGAAGAAGTGATTTATCATAATTCTTATATTCATACATAGCACAACCTATTTTATAAAAGGAACCGCTTTACCATTGGCATCAATAATAAAAAATTTTTGTCCTTTTGGTAGAGCTGCAATCTCTTCTGTACTTTTCACTATAGGAATATTTTCACTACCTCCTTGTGACATCGGCGAATCTGCGAAATATTGATCAGAGATTTCTTTAGGCGTATTGATAGGCTGCCCTGTTACCCAATTATATAATTGGGTCTCATCAAGTTTATTTAAAGCAACTAATGTTTTTTCAAGCATTCCTAAAGTTTTTAATAATCCTTCTTCCTTACGTCCAGCATCCAAAGAACCAAAAGTTGCTATCATATTACGGCTTTCTTGATCTGATATAGGACCAACACTAAGATTTCCTTTAGGATCCATCGATTTTAAGCTCTCAAATACCGCCTTTAAAGCACCACCCTTAATCGTATCAAATAATTTTTCTAATTCATATGCAGGAGATCCTCCAACATTTCTCGATCCCCACCCAACAAATCCTGTCGCAAAGCCTTCTTTTATAATTTTAATAGCATCCTGAATAGCATTTATTCCTATGCGTGCCTGCTGTTTGGTGAGAAGCATATTTTTTCTCTTTTTATGCTCCCACTCTTTCTGGGCTTGTAGTTTTTGATTATACTCAAGTTCCTGCATCGACCCCTTAACCGGTCTCGCTCTACGTTCACCTAGTTGTGAATTGGGATCCCATTCATAACCTTTATCTAACTGAGGTTTATCACCACCTGTTAGCATCGCACTAAGCATTTGCGGATTACGTGCCATAATAGCAGCTTCTTCTTCACTGTACCCTTTAGATTTTAGGTATTCGACGGTCTGATTAACCTGTCCTCTTTTTTCTCTTTCCATATCACCACGACGAAGATTCATAGCTGCATTCGCTAAACTTTGTGCTAT
>NZ_JBHIOZ010000146.1:0-3149 GCF_042195805.1 Bartonella sp. AP57NXGY
GGATTGAACAAACACGAATATTTTGTGGCATTCCCCATAAGCGCAACCCACCAGTATAGCCCTCTACAGCAAATTTACGAGCCGCAACTAGATATGAAGTCTAGTTGCTTTTCATCAAAGACCTCTTTTGCAGCAAAAACACTATTTAAGGCTGCTGGAAACCCTGCATAAAGTGCCAACTGTATCATTACTTCAATCAGCTCAGCAGGACTACACCCAATATTAAGAGCACTGGTAAAGTGGAATTTGAGTTGCCGTCTTGCATTACCGAGAGTTGCAAAGATGGCAACGGTGGCAAGCTGCCGAATACGGCTTGTTAAGTGAGGTCGCTCATAAATTTCTCCATACACAAAAGAGATGATGAATTTTGCGAGATCAGGGGCAACATCGGCCATTTCTTCAAGAATTGAAGGGGTCTCGACCAATTCCATAGAGCGTAAACGCTCCACGCCCAATTCATAAGCATTTTTCTTATAATTTACAAATGTTTGTTCTTGCATGTAATGGCTCCCTCCCCACGGAGCCTTAGTTGGATAAGGCTTTTACTTTACCTTAAAGACTAAACCTTCAATTAAAATGCAATACCTTATCTCCTCTTGCGGATTTGCATTGCATGAATCATTATCGTGCTTTAATATCCTAGTCAATCATTTTTGTAAATTTATTTTATATTATTTTTCATTTTTTACATTATAGGCAATCCTTATGAAGCTATAGCAGATAGTAAGGGATTTTTCTATGGCATTAATATTACGTTGATGCAGCAGGCACGTGTAGCCTTTCCAGACGTTGTACTTAAGACTGAGCTAAAATTAGCAAATTAAACCCTTCTTATTCGTATTTGCGCAAGAGAACTGAGGTGTAACTTGTTGAGCGTAGAAACACCATGCATGATTATGTGCGCATTGAGCTATAGGACTTAGTTGTATTTAGTATTTTGCGGCTTGAATTTACCGAGGAAAGTGCGAAGCGTTAAATTTATAACAGATGCTACTAACTTACCTCTAATCTAGTAAAGTTCTATCATGACAAAGCCATTTGTTGGGGTGTACGGAAGAGCTTTGTTTTTAACTCAAGTTAGAGATATGTAATAGCAGATGAGTGCAGTACTCCTTTGCTGCAAAGTCCTCCAATCGGTTTAGCTAAAAATATTATGCCGCAATTAGGTGCCCAATATAGCTTGATCATGTCTATAAATTTTGGTTTAATACCTTTAGCACTGGAGAACTTTAGTAAAATTAATGCTGTGTGCCTCTATCAAGTTGTAAAATATATTATGCTTTAAGATCTCGGTAAAAATTTTCATGAGAGCCAAGTGCTAACAAGGTCAAAGTAATCGTGTGATCTTCATAGCTGTAAGCAAGCAGCGTCAATTGCTTGGCCATTTTAAATTTATAGACAAAAACACCAGAAAGATCACCTGTTTTGGCTTGACCAATGGTGGGCGTTTTCATAATGACGCGAACAGCTTGGTCTAGATCTTGTTTTTGGTTGGCATGCAGTTTTTTGACAGTTTTTTTAAATGAATGGGTTTGTAAAACTTGCATAGATTCAGCCAAATTCAAATGCTGTTACATCGCCATCTGCATTTTCTTGTTGTCCAAGTAAGATTGCTTGAATAAATTGAAAGGAGAGATCTGGATTTTCTTCGGCTATTTTGCCCATACGCGACCAATATTCAATTTGCTTAGGAACCGAGCGGCTATAAACAGACGCGTAACGCTTAGCCTCATTAATGAGATCATCAGACAGTTTAACAGTTGTAGCCATGACTATACTCCTACCTTACAATAAGGTGGTAATATAGTTCAAAAGGTGTTAAAAAGCAACCTTTGAAACACAATAACCTTAGCAGATCTCTAACACAATTCCTTCTCTCACAGCCATCTTTCTTAATATCTGAAAGAAGAGAAAATAAAAGATAAATTTAGAACTAAATGATCGAGAATAAGCTCTAAAAAGGTTCGGGATAGGCAGAAAATAAGTTAAAAGAATCAACGGAATCAAAATTCCCGAACTTCTATATAATCTATTGATTTTATATAAATATAGCATTCCTACCCCCTCCGCCACAGCACTTTTGTCGTGCTATAAATTATTGATTCTATATGTCTTGTATGTAGCTTGTCATCAGGTTTTGCAGAATTTGACAGCAGGTTTTGCAGCAATTCATTTTTAAAATTCACGTCTTTTTTAAAAAATTAAAGGGGTTTTCAAAGGGTCTTCAAAGATCATTTAAAGACCCTTTAAGGCAGCTTTTTCTCCTTTGCTAAAAGTCGCAATTTGAGATGATGAGCTCTTGAGCTGGAATTGGATTATTTGAACTGCATGTATAAGATATGGTAACCTCTTTTATCTTAAATGGGCTAAAGCTTTTGCGAATCTCCGGCACATCATTGAGTGACAGAAGAAACTTTCCCTTTAATTGTGCAAGCAGTGTGGACATCCTCTGATAATCCTCTCGCTTAAACAAATCCTTGCCATAGTAATCCTCAACACCCCAATAAGGCGGATCAAGGTAAAACAAGATGTTGGGACGATCATAGCGCCTAATAAACTCAAACCAATCTAAATGTTCAATGGTCACACCTGCTAAACGACGGTAAATAAGCTTTAAGGAGGCTTCAAGTTTGAGACTATTAAACCCGTGCACCACGGTGTGGATCAACTCCAAACGTCTGTTTTGCCACTTTGCCACCAAAACTCAACCGCTGCAGATATAAAAACCGCAATGCCCGCTCTAAATCTGTCAGGGTCTTGGGATCTTGGGTGCGTAACCGTTCAAACGCCTCACGGCTACTCACCTGGAACTCCAACAGATCCATGAAAGGGTAATAATGGCGTTGCAACACCCGAAAAAAATTCACCACATCACCTGAACGATCATTGATCACTTCATATAAAGGAACTAATTTTCTCCTTAAAGATACAACATATTGATTTATAATGATAATCTAGCGTTATTCATATTGAATTAGACCCTCGAATAACGCAAGATTCTCTCATTTTAAATCTGTTTATGTTGAATCAATCAAAACCACTCATTTGTACATAACAAGTGGGATGAGTGTGTGGATAAAATTTGTATAAGAAAGGACTAAAAATGGCTCTTATGAACCGTCTTAATGCAAGGGCTGTCGCAACATTGG
>NZ_JBHIOZ010000147.1:0-3147 GCF_042195805.1 Bartonella sp. AP57NXGY
GCAGATCTTGAAGCAGCCCTTAAGGGCAAGATGGCAGCGGATAAAACTTTCTCATTTGCTGATTTAAGCGATATCGAAGGCGCAAAAGATGCCGCAAATAATTATGTTCTCTATAAATCAAGCAATAATAACTTCACCTTTGGCAGTGCTGTCTCTCTATTAGGCGCACATCAACATAAAACCGAAGATATTGTGGGGCTTGATGATTTTAGAGCTAAGATCAACGAAGATCTCACAAGCTATGGACGCTTAGCCAGCCCAAATGAATGGCAGAATTATAATAAATTTACCAGCAAAGTCACTATGAGTGGTGGCTTAGAACTGTTGGGTAATTCGTCGTTTAATCTCACCCACAATAATAAAGTTGTGACAAGTCTAAGTGCAAGTGGAAGCATGCTTAAAGGTCCAGCAACTGTTGATGGTAAGGCACTTTACACAAAAGATGAGGCTACCACTGTTCTTCAAAAAATACGCAATGAGATTGCAAAACTGAAAGAAGTTACCGCGCTTAATCCCCTTGAAATCCTCATGACAGAAAGTGGTACCATTCCATTTCCTGATAGTGTTAATAGCTACACCGATATTGAAATATGGGCGTGGGGTGGCGGTGGAGGCGGCAGTAATATAAAAGGCGGTGGTGGAGGTGGCGGCGGTTGCGTACGTATTAAAATCAAAGGATACCAGCTGGGAAACTCAAAAAATGCTCAAATTGGACGTGGTGGGAAAGGCGGTAATAACGAAAGGGGAGGCATAGGTGGTCAAACAATAATTCAGGGACTTCTTACCGCAGGCGGTGGCGGAGGTGGTGGATATTATGGATACGGAACTAGTGGCAGTGAAGGAAGTGCCAATAGCAGTGGTCACGGCGGTAGCGGTGGCAGCTACTACTCTAGTAACAGTAATGTTAATGGTAGCAGTTCTACTTTCGGTGGCGGGAGTGGTGGTGGCTACGCATACTATAGAAGTAACGACGGCCCCTTTATTGTCTACAAAACAAACATTGGACATGGTGGAAGCTCTATTTATGGGGGGGCTGGTGGTGGTTGCAGTGATGGTATCGCAAAAGGGGGTTACAGTGGGAAAGGCGGCAATGGTGGTGATGGAAATGGTTTTACCAGCGGCGGTGGCGGTGGCTACTTTCCAGGAAAATCTGGTGGAGATGGCGGCAATGGTGGTGACGGAGCAATCTTGTTGAGATTTTTTATCTAGGAGTTTTTTATGAAATATGCAGTTGTTGAAAATGGTGTGGTAACAAATATTATTGTAGCCTCAGAAGACTATGTCCATGCCTTTGATGGTGAAGCTATCCCCTCAAGCGAAGCGCAGATCGGATGGACTTATAAGGATGGAGTGTTCTCTCCTCCTATTGTTGATGAAAACACAAAACAGCTCTCATCTACTGAAATGGCAGAAATAGACGCACCCGTAGAGCTCATAGAAGAACCACAAGAGAAAGATAATCAAATCTAGGCTATTAGGCTTGTATGATTTTCTTTCTTTAAAGTCCTTTTTGACTGACAGTGTCAGGCTTATGAGAGAGTGTAGATAATTGTTATGGTCTCTTCATTAATTTGGAGAGCAAAATGACAATAGAATTTAAACTTCGTATTCACTTTATTAAGAACGGCAAGGGATCTGAGTTTTTAGCAATATTTGATCAGACAGCCGTCGGTATGGTCGTAAAATCCTTGATGTTAACGTGCAAATTTATCCCCTCCATGCACCTATCCTTCTCTTTACGCATGAGGTGGAGAAAAGAAAAACAAGTCTAGACGATAAGGGTTTCTAATGGGATGTTACTGTTTTTTCCATTTTAGCACTTATAATGTAAGCTATTTGTTGACATTAACAGTATTTTACGCTATATAAAAGAATGATTAAAACGTTTAAAAGCAAAACATTGGCAGAATTATTCAAAACAGGAAATTCATCCAAGATTGATAAGAAACTTGTAAAACGTATCATGGTCCGTCTTGATCGTTTAGATATTTCTGAAAGACCAGAAGATATGAATCTTCCAGGATTCAACTTTCATTCTTTGATTGGATATTCACCCACTCGTTACACTGTCCACGTTAACGGACCATGGTGTATTATCTTTGAATTTGACTCATGTAATGCTTACCGTGTTGATCTTGAACAATATCACTAAGGATACAGTTATGAATGACATTCCTGCACAAAGAGATAAAAACCGTTGTCCTACTCATCCAGGAGAAGTTTTAGCAGAAATTATTCCTGAAACAGGCAAAACAAAATCAGAAATTGCGCAGATGCTTGGTATATCACGCCAACATCTCTACGATATTCTGAACGCAAAAAAACCTGTTTCTCCTTCTATTTCCGCTTGTCTTGGCAAAATGTTTGGTGATGGAGCTGCTATATGGTTACGTATGCAAGCTAATTATGACGCTTGGCATGCTGAACGTGAAACAAATGTTAGCAAAGTTCCAACACTTCACGCTGTTTGATCTCTTCCTCACTCTCAAGGGATAATGTTTTATGGAATACTGGATAAATAATAATATTGAACAACATCCCCTGCTTTAAACATGTTCATCACTATTCAAAATGTCATCTAAACCACGATCTAAATCATCTAATATATTTTGAGGTGCATCTGCATAAACAAAAGATTGTGCACCAGAACGCGCTTTTATTAATTCATGATATAAATCAACAGGAAGCATAATGATTTTTCACGCCCTCGCTTTGTCAAAGCTACAGGTGTAGACATAGCCTCGTCTAAAATATCGCCTGCCCCGCGGTTTACATCTGTAAAACTATATTTTTTCATATGCACATCCTATCTTTAATGTATAATACGTATTATACGTACAATATGTATTATGTAAAGATATTTTACGGTATTAACCACCTCCCCGCCTAAAAGACGAGGAGATAAATCATGTTTTTAAATTAAGCAGCTTTCTTAACAGAATTTTTCAAACTCGGCTCGTAAGCTTTCAACAAAGGCTCCATAATAGAAGGAGGTTTTAAAGATCCAAAATTTGTAATCATTGCCAGAACTCTGAGTGCATTTGGTGATTCATCTTGAAGTTTTAAAATCAAAGCTTTTTCTATGACACTCATAGTATCAACCAGAGCTGTACAATCTTTATCATTCATATTTTCATGTCTAGAAAA
>NZ_JBHIOZ010000148.1:0-3062 GCF_042195805.1 Bartonella sp. AP57NXGY
TTTGTGTTTTTGCGGCACGCAAGTAGGGAGCTTGGAATGATACGTAAAGCATGCTGGAAAATGGAAGGAGGTGTTTGACGGGAGAGGTCGTTAAAGCTTGTTTAGACATATTGGGACACGTGGGGGGCTTTGGGGTGCTTTTGTGTTGAGTGCTGGGAGAGCGCCGCAATGATGGGCCCAAGTGTTTTTTCATTGCGGTGACAATGGTGTGCGTTATGCTTTCGTTCTTGGGGGAGACGACTTGGGGGGGCTTAGCTGATATGGAAAAGGAGGGGATGAGAAACTTCTGGGGAGGAGGGATGTTGGGGGGAAGCTTGTTGGGGAAAATGTTGGTGGTTGGCTGGTTAAGAGGGAGGACGAGTGGGGGAGAGGAGAGCTTGAAGCGTATGCAAGGCATATGCTGGAGGGGAGATATGAGGTGTGGAAAAGGGGGGCAGCCGTACAAGCGTTGAGGAGATGTCAATCTTTAAAAAAAGTTCCGTGTAGGGGGAAGGAGTAGAGTGTTGGAGGAGGGGAGAAAGCAGAGGGCTTTGAGCGCAGGGAGTGCAAAGAGCTTGGATATGAATGTGAAAGCATGTTGGGAAATGAGGGAAGGTGTTTGAGAGGGAAGAAGAGGAAGGCGCTATGGGAGCGCGGTTCTGACCGTTTTTGTATTGAGCCTTAGGGGGCAATGATGGGCGAGAGGTTTTTTTATCGGGGAGAAAATATCACGCGTTATGCTTTCGTCTAGGGAGGGCGCCGCTTGGGAGGGGCTTAGCTGATATGGAAAAGGAGGGGATGAGAAACTTGTGGGGAGGGGGATGTTGAGGGGGGCGTTTCCAAAAGCTTTTGTGATTTCAGCAGCACAATATTTAAGGATGCTGTCATTCTTAGTGGGGAATGCATCTTAAAAGATATGAATGTTTCAAAGAGAATATGTTGCAAAAAAAAACACCTTAAAGATGAAGGGGAGAAATACTATGCCAATCATTATCGATTGTATTCAAGGAACAGAAGAATGGCAGCAAGCGCGTAATGGTTTGATTACGGCTTCTTTGTTTGAGATGGTTATGGCACGAACAAAACAAGGGCAAAAAACGTCACGCTATCAGAGTGTGATGATGAAATTGGCGGGAGAAAGAATTACAGGAAAAACTGTTGATGAAGGGGCAACACTTTCTATGCGACGTGGGACTGAATTAGAACCAATCGCGCGACAGCTTTATGGGGAATTTACACATACAGAACCTGAATGTATTGGCTTTGTTTTGGCAGATGACCGCAGACAAGGATTTTCCCCCGATGCTTTTGTGGGAAAAAATGGCTTATTAGAAATTAAAACAAAAAAACCTGAAATTTTGATCCCTCATTTCATGCAAAAGAGCTTTCCAGCAGAACATAAAGCACAATGTCAAGGGGGATTATGGATTTCTCAACGCGAATGGGTGGATTTAATGCTCTATTGGCCGGATATGCCTCCTTTGATTAAACGGGCTTATCGTGATGAAGCATATATTTGCAAGCTTGAAAATGAAATTAGCCGTTTTAATGAGGCTTTGGAGAAGATGGTACAGCAAATTAAATCGGTTGAGACAGGTTTTCATATAAGAACAGAAATTGCTTTGAAGGAGGGGGAAGAAAGGGTGCTTGGAATGAAGACAAAGCGTATGCTGGAGGGGAAAACGAGAATGAGACGGGGTGGGAAGGGATCTTGTGTAGCGTTGAGGAGAGGCAAAGTTCTATAAAAAGGAAAGAGCAGAGGGGGAAAAGAGCAAAGCATATGTTGGAGGATGGTGCCAAATAAGGGGGCGCAGGGAAGCAGGGAGCATAGCGAACTTTAGGGGACAGGAATGTGAAAGCATGGTGGGAAAATGGGGAAAGAAAGGGTGCTTGGAGCGCATGCAAGGCGGCGCGGTATGCTGGAGGGGAAAACGAGAATGGGGAGTAAGGCTAAGTGTTCAGAGGTATGGAGGCTGTGATTTTGGGTGCTTTTGTGGTGAGTGTTGGGGGGGAGCCGCAATGAAAGGGCTGAGTTGCTTTTTCATTGTGGTGACAATGGTGTACGTTATGCTTTCGTTCTTGGGGGGAGAGAGCTTTGCGGGGGCTTGGGGGATTTTCTTAGCCGATATGGAAAAGGGGGAGATACGCGGCTTTGGGAAGAGAAATGTTGGAGCGGGATGAGGAGGAAATGGTGGGGATGAAGGGGGCAGGTCGTTATCCTGTGACTTGGAGTGACACGAAAGCATGCTGGAGAACAAAAATGAGGTTTAGGGGGAAGGGAAGCAGCAGTACAGACAGGTTCCAACCTATAAAAAGGCACGTTCAAGTAGGAAAAGAGCCGGTTTTTATGTTTTTGCGGCACGCAAGTAGGGAGCTTGGAATGATACGTAAAGCATGCTGGAAAATGGAAGGAGGTGTTTGGCGGGGGAGGTCATTAAAGCTTGTTTAGACGTATTGGGACAACGGGGAGCTTCTGGCCGCTTTTGTGGGTGAGTGCTGGGGGAGTACAATGACGGGCAAGTGTTTTTTTATTGCAGAGACAATGGTGCGCGTTATGCTTTCGTTCTTGGGGGGGAGAGCTTTGCGGGGATTTTCTTAGCCGATATGGGAAAAGGATGTAGGGGCATGAGAAAAAGTCTGTGTGGAGTCAAGTGGGCTTGTTGGGGAAAAGATTGGGGGCAGGTTGTGGAAAAAAATAGAGGGGTGGAGGAAACGGGAGAATAAGAAAAGAACGGATAGAGACATTATAATCTTTATGTTTTTCTACACTACCTTGTTATAGAAAATCAAAAATTACCACACCTTGTGAATTCACTGCGGGACTGATCTTAAAGCTCTTCAAAAGCACTGATCAATAGATACTTCTCCATATAACTTTGATAAATGATATTAGTATGATCCCGAAGATAAATGCACCAATATTTACCAAATATCCTTTTATACTGATGAAAATTAATAACCCTATACTTATTATTCCTAGTGGTATATTCCACGTAAAAAACGAAATATAGGTATTATTCCACAAATAATGAAAATTACATTCATGATACTACCAATTACATGCTCGGTATTATCTTGTCGTC
>NZ_JBHIOZ010000149.1:0-2971 GCF_042195805.1 Bartonella sp. AP57NXGY
CTTTTTAGGGGAAATAGAACAAGAGATGCAAAAGATTTTGGCAAAAGCTGCTTAAACCTATGGGGGTGCTCTCTCCTCCCCGCACCCCCACCCTTTTACATAAGGAAATTAAACGTGTGTAACATCAAACATATTATCATACAGCCTGCTAAAGATGAGGAATTTTGTTTTTTTACCATTGGCTATGAAGGTAGGTCCCTTGAGAATTATCTTAGTTGTCTCATAGAAAACAATATCAAAACTTTATGTGATGTTCGTAAAAATCCAATAAGTAGAAAACACGGATTTTCAAAAAGACAATTAGAAAAAGCTGTAAGCAATATTGATATTGAATATATGCATATGCCTGAACTTGGAATTGCTTCTGAAAAACGAAGAAATTTGAAAACACAAAAAGATTATGACCGCCTTTTTGAAGATTATCAAAATACAACTCTCAAGAATAATTTTTGTGCAATAAACAAATTATATCAAATTTTTTTAAACAAAAAGCGCGTTGCAATCACCTGTTTTGAAGCCAATGTATGCATGTGTCATAGAGGACAACTCGCATTAGCTCTTACTCAATTGCCTGATTGGAAATATGAAATTAAACACATCTAAAAAATAAACTTACAGATTTTTTACATATGGAGGTGCTTCTCTTCACAAATGCCTCCTAGCACCACCACCCTTCTTAACACTTTTAAGTCATGCGTGATTCACGAAATGGGTGAATTGTACGCAAATCAAGGAAATAAACCATGGAAAAGAAATATGAACTGACTGATGAAACAATCGAAGTTGGGCGCAAAACGCTCCGCCGCATTCGTGCATTGAGAGATTTGGGGGACGTCAAGAAAGGTGATCTTGGCGGCTATATCGAGAAAGAAGACAATCTAAGTCATGATGGCAATTGCTGGGTTGGGGGTTATGCCAAGGTTTATGATGATGCTAAGGTTTACGAAAATGCACATGTTTACGGTTATGCCGAGGTTTACGACAATTCTCGTATTTATGGCAAAGCAGAAGTTTTCGATGAACCATGCATTTACGGTCATGCAGAAGTTTACGGTGATGCATATATTTGCGGTGAACCGAACGTTTTTGATAATGCAGAAGTTTATGGCAATGCACAAGTTTACGAAGAGCCATACATTTACGATAGGGCGCGTGTTTACGGTGATGCGCATGTTTACGGTGATGCGCATGTTTACGGTCATGCAAAAATTTACGGTGATGCATGTGTATGTTGGAACGACTGGATTGATGACGATAGAAGAATCTCAACTAGAGAAAAAACCAGATGAGAAAATAACGAACGACTAATCTTATAGTATCTCTATAAGCCGTTTCTAACACCGAAAAACCAACTTTTAAACACCAGCGTGATTCACGCCACGGGGGAATTGCATCTAAAATGAAGGGGAACAGATATGGCACACCGCCAACCTACTATAACACAACCAGCCATTGCACGAGCTTTACGAGAAGCTAAAAAACAAGGAGCAGAGGTTGTAGAAATCAAGCCTACTGGTGAATTATTAATTCATATCAATAAAATCGTAACACCCAGAACGATAGATAATACTTATAGCATTGACGATTTTCCACCGCTTGAAAATGAACAAAAAGACTACGATACCAGCAAATCGTGTCCCTCTGTTGACGGTATAAAGTTTTAGCCATGCCAAAACGCCGTCCACCGCATCTTGTTCGTGAACGCACACGCCATGGTAAAATCATATGGTATGTACGTATTGGTCATGGACCACGGTTTCGGATTGAAGGAACCTATGGAACGCAAGAGTTTGTCGATAATTATACGCTTGCTCTTAAGCAAGCTCAAAATGGCTCCTCCAAAACAAAGAGGCGTACCAGACTCACAGAAGGGTCTTTCGATTGGTTGTTGCATCAGTATTTACAAAGCATGCAATGGCATAATCAATCAGAATCTACTAAAAAAGTTAAATATCGAATTCTGAATAATGTTTCTAAACATATCGGTAATCGTGCATATAAAAGCATAAACAAACAACACATGCTTGAAGCCGTAGACAGAAGGCGAGAGACCCCCGCAGCTGCAAAACATTTTTTGACCTCTTTAAACGGTCTCTTTAATTGGGCGGTTGATAATGCCCTTTTAAATAGAAATCCTGCCTTTAATATAAAAGCACCAAAATCTTTAAACAGTGAGGGATTACTGCCATGGCTAGAAGAGGACATAGACAAATATTATCACCGTTGGTCACATGGTACACATGAACGCGTCTGGATTGATGTTCTTCTTTATACAGGCTTGCGTCGTGGTGATGCCGTTCGTATCGGCTGGAAAGACGTCAAAGATAATATCATTTATCTCAAAACAGAAAAGAGCCAATTTAAAACAGATGTTTTTCTTCCTATTTTACCAGAACTAGAGGAAACCCTTAAAATTGGTCCCATAGGTGATCAAACATTCATTTGTGGTAAAGGTGGAAATAAGCTTGTCAAAGAAAGTTTTGGCAACCTCTTTCGTGAAGCATGTAATGCGGCGGGTATTAAAAAATCAGCGCACGGATTGCGAAAATTAGCAGCAACACGTGCAGCCAATGCTGGTGCGACAGTTTCGCAAATGAAAGCGCTTTTTGGCTGGACAGAAGATAAAATGGCATCCCTTTATACCAAAACAGCTGATAGAAAACGACTTGCAATAGAAGCAATCAAAAAGCTACAAAAAGGTTCGGGATAGACATAAAATAAGTTAAAATAATCAACGGAATCAAAACTCCCGAACTTTTATATAACTTATTGATTTTATATAAATATAACGCTCCCACCCCCTCCGCCACAGCACTTTTATGGTGCTATAACTTATTGATTTCATGTGTGTTTTTTCAATGTAGCTTGCCAGCAGGTTTTGTATATTTTGCCACTGTAGCTTGCCAGCAGGTTTTGTATATTTTGCCACTAGGTTTTGTACCAATTTATTTTTTTCAAAGAGTTTTTAAGG
>NZ_JBHIOZ010000150.1:0-2955 GCF_042195805.1 Bartonella sp. AP57NXGY
GGGGATTCCAGTGAGTTGCACGCCAGTACAAGCAGGGTTCTTTACCGTGATAGTGTTTCCCTTACAACCTTGAATTTGGGTCTTTCTTATAAAAGAACCAACAATTACCTTCTTGGCAATAAGATTGAAGTGGGCAGCCGTCAATATAGCGTCGCCAATTTTGGCATTTCGCATTCGCGCCAGATGTTGGGGGGGACTTGGACCTTTGATGTGAGTTATTTGCAAGGTCTTCCCTTGTTTCATTCAGTAAAGAAACATGCGCCAGGAGCAGGGGATGCGGAGCCACAATTTGCCAAATTTACCGGTACGCTTAGTGTCATGACGCCTTTTAAGATAGGGGGCTTGGACTTTATACTGAGCAATCTTTTGAGTGGTCAATATTCACCGCATAATTTATTGGGAGCTGAACAGATTTCGTTGGGGGGCGCTTCCAATGTTCGTGGCACGCGTGAGAGTTTGCTTTTTGGCAATAACGGTTTTTTTAGCCGGAATGATTTGTTGCTACGCACCATTCCGTGGAGCAATCACGCGACCTTCAAAAAGGTTTTTGGAGAACTTCGCCCTTATGTTGGTTTGGATTATGGGCGTGTTTTTGCACAACCCTTGTATGGGATTAAGAATGATCAGCTTGCCGGTTGGACAGCCGGTGTCAAGCTTGCGGGAGGCATGGTCTCTCTTGATGCCAGTTATTCCAGTATTTTTTGGAGCACAGTTAAGCACAAAAAATCAGGAACATTTTTTATGACATTAACAATGGAACTTTAAGCATTTTTTATTGGGGAGTTAACGTATGAGATATGAAAAGAGAGCAGAAAGAGCAGCTTTATTAGGTGTTTTAGTCTCCAGTACGATGCTCAAAAAGGTTTTATTTGGGGGACTTGGTTTTTCTTGTTTGTTAGCCCCTTCAGCGTTACAGGCGCAAATTACTGTGGATCCTAACGCGAATGCCGCCCATCGTCCAGATATAGTGGCAGCGCCCAATGGGGTTCCCTCGATTGATATTGTTACCCCCAATGGCAAGGGCTTATCGCACAATAAATATAACGATTTTAATATTGGAAATCCGGGTGTGATTTGGAACAATCATGCGCAAGAAGTAGGGCAATCGCAGTTGGGGGGCATTATGCCGGGCAATCCGCATTTGCGTTTCACGGGTTCAGCGAAAGTGATTTTAAATGAAGTGACCAGCAGCAAGCGCAGTGCTTTGAATGGTCCAGGAGAGGTTTTTGGGAGCCCCGCCGATGTGATTATAGCCAATCCCAATGGGATAAGTTGTGATGGTTGTGGCTTTATCAATACGCCCCATGCGACCTTAACCACAGGTGTTCCCGAAATTGATGCGAGCGGTTTTTTGAAAGGCTTTGAGGTGCGAGGTGGGGATATTACCTTTGGCGCTAAGGGAGCCAATTTTTTCTCTGGTCAAGGAGCGGTTGATATTGTCGATATTGTCTCACGCACAGTGCATTTTGAAGGAGCTGTTGCGGGCAGAGAAATTGGTGTGACAGCAGGGACGGGTCACTTTGATTATGCTTCACGGGAAATGAAAGAACTGACCGATATTACCGGTAAACCGGAATATGCGATAGATGGTTCTGCTTTGGGGGCTCTACAGGCGGATCAGATTAAACTTGTGGCAACAGAAAAAGGTGTTGGGGTTCGCATGCGCCATGATATGGCAGCGAATGCGAGGCAGTTGCATCTTTCTGCTGACGGAAAAATCTCGTTGAAGAATGTTTTTGGTCATGGGGGTGTTGTTCTTCAATCAAAAAGCGATACCCTTCATGCAGAGAACATTACATCCAAAAAGCATATTGCGATTGCAGCAAAAAAAGGTGTCATGTTAGAAACGGTTGGCGCGGAAGGTCATTTGAGCGTAGATGCCCAGGATGGGCTTTTATCAATTGCCGGAAAAGCTACCTCGGGGGGCAATTTGGAGCTTTCTTCGCACCATGCTCTTCAAGTTTCAGGGCTAGGCGCAGGCGCTGATGTAACACTTGAAACAGATGGAGCGCTTAATATTGGTGGCACTGTTTTAGCTGGGGGCAATCTCAGGGCGCATGCCGGTGGTGATATACAAGCCCATTTTTTAGCTGGTGGGGTTGATATGGCAGCCACGCAAGCAGCTGGCAGCCTTGTTCTTGGCACAAAAGGGGATGTTGATCTCCAGAGCAGTCAAGGTGCGATTTTTGCTGAAAGTATTTATGGGGCAGGAGATATCACCCTGGTTTCTCATAATGGGCTCTCTGTTTCCCAAACAATTCTGTCGCATCACAATGTTGCCATTCATGTTGACCCCCATGCCGGCATTCATTTTGGGCAAGTTTTAGCCTATGGCAGAGCAGACATTCATGGTGGGGCGGTTGATTTTTCTTCTTTGATGACGGGTGATGATGCCGTTTTAAAGGTGGGAAGTCTTGATGCAGGCACACTGATGACAGGTTTAGATTTTGTTCACTCTCAGGTGAGCCCTTCAAACCCTACAGGTGCTCTTGTTTTTCATGATAAAGGTTCCCTTTTTGCTACAGCGCAAGAGGGTATAAAGGTTGGGCATATTATCAGTGGTGGCAATATTGAACTTTTTGCTGGCAACGACATTTATTATGATCAGGTCATTGGCTATGGCAGTGCAACCCTGACCTCGGTATCAGGAGGGATCAGCGTTGAGAATGTGCTGTCTGCTACGGGGGATGTGAGATTGACAGCAAACACACTGGATTTGAGCAATGATCGTTCTCATATTTACACGCCGCAAACGCTATATTTAACTGCGGATCATATTTATGTCTCGGGCAGCACGCTGATTTATGGTGGTTTAGATTTTCAAAGCACCAATGTTCTTGATATTCACCATGCACGGCTACAAGCCATTACCGATGAAGGAGGGACTGGAGATATTCTTTTTGTTGCTCCAGGCGTTATGGTGGATCAGTTCACATCGGTTTTAGCAGCACGAGA
>NZ_JBHIOZ010000151.1:0-2954 GCF_042195805.1 Bartonella sp. AP57NXGY
TTTCATGAACTCAAATACACCTACCACAATCAATCAGAAGCTGTTGCGGCCATTGCTGCTTATCGCAACAAATCATCTCGTGGCAAATCTTCTTTCTCATGTGATATTGGTGGTGATCCCTTTGTACAAGCAGAAGCAAAGCTTGTTCAAAAGCCCCCTTTCCGCCCCTATATTCCAGCAGAATGGCGTATCAAAAGTGTTAAGCACAAACTTGATAAAACGGGTGGTTACACCACAAAAATAGAATGCGAACTTTTTGATGCATCACAAGAAGATGCGGCTGGAAACGTTGCAAACACCACACCAGACAAGGATGATACCCTTGATCCAAACGCCCCACCTAACGCATGTGATGAAGGCGAAGGCGTTATCCATATGGATGAAGAAGGCATCAATTAGCAAAAATATCAAAAAATTATCAGAAGCAACTTGACAATGTGGCAACAATATGAATAATCGAATCAGGTGCCTCAAAAACACCTTAAAACATCTAGCGGATTGGTTGCCGAAATAATCAATCTTCTGAACATTAAAGATTTTGACTCATTATATGCCGTGGCATATAAAGGTCTTGTCGGGTGTGGTTATGCTATACAATACCCTTTTGGGAAAGGCATAACGACGGACTAGATGCCGTGTTTTTGAGCACCCGGCACTCTCTATTGAGTGTCAATCAAAAACTTTAACATCTAGGAGTTCATAATGAACACACTTATAGAAATTAAAGAAAGCACTACTAATAATGCTACCACTCAGACTATGTCTAGCCGTGAGATTGCAGAATTGTGTGGTAAACAACATAAACATGTTATACGTGACATTAAGCAAATGCTTGAAGAACTTAACGCCCCCAAATTTGGGGTGGTTAATTTTAGCGAGCCCAAATTTGGGCTGGCTAAATTTTTAAGCAATTATATTGATGAACAAGGGAAAAGCCGCCCTTGTTATAACTTACCTAAGCGTGAATGTTTAATTCTTGTTTCTGGTTATAACACTACATTACGAGCAAAGATTATTGACCGTTGGCAAGAGTTGGAAAAGCAGGTAGCTGTTCCACAGATAGACTACTCAAGTCCTCAAGCAATGATTGGCTTTTTGACACATCTACAAAACCAAATTGAGCAAAAGGATAACACCATTGCAGAATTAGCACCAAAAGCAAAAGCTTTGGAAGGTTTAAAACGCTCTGATGGGGCTATGTGTGGCATCTTATTGTTTTTTATTCACGAGTGGTTGTTCAAGGAGCTTTTTGAGATCTTCTGAATTCATTGCCAGTAGGTGATTTAATGTAACGGTAGTGCGGACAGAATTTTCTAAACGAGCAAGAATTTCACCCGTAAGGCTACGATGATTTGCTTCAGCAAGCTCTTCCAATTGATTTTTCAGTTCAATTGGAATGAGAAATTTAAATTGCACACGATCTTTTTTTGTCATGCACCTAAAATATACCTAAAATACACTTGACACAAGGTACCTTTATGGTACTAAATATGTGCATATGGAGGTAAAATGAAAACGATCCAATATAAAATAAATATGCCACATACATTAAAGGAGTGGTTGTTTAATCGGGCGACTGAGAATGATCGCTCTCTTTCATCTGAAATAATTAACATTCTCAAAAAAGAAAAAGCGCTAGAGCATAAGTCCGCAAAAACTCTCTCTAACGCTTTACATCTAACTAACCCGAAAGAGGTCAATTACAATGAATAATAGCACATACTTACCTATCAATAAAGACAAATTAATAAAATTACGAGAAGTCGAAAACGAGCCTCGTGTTCGCGATGTGGACTTAGCAGAAAAATTAGGGTTTGTTCGTACACGTGACGTTAGAAAATTAATTACAAGAAATATGCAAGAAATAGAACGGTTTGGGAGGTGCGCCACTGTGGCGCACGTAATAAAGGGCAATAACGTAACAGAATATTGGCTTAACGAAGAGCAAGCGTTATTGATTGCGACATTATCGAATACAGAAAAATCTTCTCAAGTCCGTTATATGCTTATTAAGTTATTTGTTGCATGGCGTAGGGGCGAGATAAAGCAATCCTATGTTCAATCGATCGACTACTCCAGTCCAACAGTAATGCTTGGTGTCTTAACGCATTTAAAAGATGAAAATGAGCGGAAAGACAATATCATTGCTAAATTAGAACCAAAGGCAAAAGCACTTGATGGTTTAAAGCGTTCTGATGGTTTGTTCGGTCTTATTGAAGCAGCAAAGATGTTAGAGGTACGACCTAAGGATTTGACCGATTATTTGCGTAAACATGATTGGGTGTATCGACGTGCTCCAGGGGCGCCTCTGTTACCTTATCAGGACAAGATCAAGAAAGGATTTATGGATTGTCCTGCTATCACCATTCAAAGACCGGATGGTACAGAAAAGGTGCTCCCTTCAACGAAAATCACATCGAGAGGATTGGCATGTTTGAGAGAACAAATCCATGGAGGTGTACAATGAAGATAGATACCAACTTCTTATGCGATTTATGGGTAGCATTATCTCAATTTTCTAATGATGAAAATGTGAGCGACAAAGATTGTAGTGCTCTGGTTCAAACTATGAATGCAATAGAAAAGGTTCTAGTTTTAAAACTTCAAAATGACGTGCCCAATATTACAAAAATCTTGGCAATTTTGACAGATTTTGGAGCTTCAGAACTGCCACATAGCATGGATTCTTTGTTGCGAACTTACGAACCAGATTTAGAGAGCCCCATTAAAAAGGTTGCTTAAGTAAAAAATATGCCCCTCCCCGTTCTCAAAATGGGGAGGTGGTTAAGATGCTTCTTCTAAAGTTGTCTGCTCCTTACAATTCTTTTGAATAGGTGTCAAACTCATTTGCAAATTTAAAGCATTCAAAACACTAAAAAAAGTAGAAAGTCGTGGATCACCTTTATCGCTTAAAGAACGATAAAGAGACTCGCGATTTAGTCCTGTCTCTTGAG
>NZ_JBHIOZ010000152.1:0-2905 GCF_042195805.1 Bartonella sp. AP57NXGY
TTACTTATGATTTTAAAATTAAAAAAATCTATTGTTTTTTTTAATTAACTCTATACAATTGCGTATATGGTTAAAATTAAGGAGCTTAACTCAAATGGACACAGAGGAAAAATTAAAGATTAAATCTATCCGAAAGTGTTTATCGCTAACACAAAAGGAATTAGCAGATATTTTAGGTGTTAAGCAAGCTTCTGTTTGTCGTTGGGAACAAGGCAAAGGACTATCTTTAAATAGTTATTTAAAGCTGCAAAAGTTGAATGATAGTTCTAGCTCTAGTTCTGCTTTTATTGCTGCTTCTACAGAAAAGAATGAACATCAACAGCACCATTCACACTCTTAAAGAAGAAAGATCATGAGAAACGGAATATTGAAGAAACTCTACACACGGATTTGTAGATTAATAGGTTGTAATACGAAAATTGAGAATGGAGGTAAGTTTGTGAAAGAATTTATACAAATACCGGATCGTGATTGTAGCATAGAAGATCTTATAAAACGACATAGAACTCATACAAAAATTCTTGCAAAACAAGAAGAATGGCATAAGTCACAATTTGATAGTTGGATGAGATGGCATGAAGCAACTCTTGCAGAGCGAGATAAGTCAATTGAACAACAGCAAGTAGTACTTGAAAACCTATCCTCTTTAATTAAGCAAAAAAATGAAACGCTATACAGCCAAAGGCTAAAGTTAGCTTCACAGATGAAAGTTATTGATGAATTAAACAATAAAATCACTGAGTTAATCAACAAAAAAGAAGAACCGAGATTGATCGATTTTATTTTTGCAGGAGAAGTTTTTTAACTTGCGTCATTTGAGCCAAAAATGAGGATTGTTAATTAACAATGAATCATTGCGAGGTTCCTTTTTCAAAAACATTTTTGCAAGACAGGCAATCACAACGCGCCCTGTCACAACAGCAGCATTTAGACTCTTAAAAAGAAAGATCAGAGATGATAGATGTCCCACATATCACTATAAGCAAGGTCAAGTTGATTAATCTTGTTAATAAGATTGGACGTGAAGACATATATTATGGTGTTCGCTCGCCTAATCAGACATGTGAAAGTTGCATAGATCCCTCATCAACAGGTTATCTTATCTATATACTGCAAAATATTTTTGCGCGTGATGATAGAAATTATTTTCCGTTATTGCCATACGATGATTTTAATCAGTGGTTTTCATCTGCCTTTACGCAAGCTTTTACAACTTGGTTTGATAATTATTTTTCTCAAGATTTGTCATCTTTTCATCGCCTAAATGAGCTACTTTTGTTTACAGCTTTAGTCGAAAGTAATCTTGGCTTCTTAAGGGATGACCTCATCAAAAAAAGAGAAGAAGAAATCAAATTAATAAATGATGCGTGTAGTGTGCGTCTGAATTGAGTTAATCCACTTTTTTAAAGTCTATGAGGCTGGTTTGTGTTGTTACAGTCATTTTTGTTTCTGGTTGCAGTGGGGATGTATGGGTAATGATTAAAGTAACTTGGTCTTTTATATCTTCTTCACGTGCTGCTACAAAAATAAGGATTTTTGAAGGTTTGCCTTCTGAGGGAGCTATAGAAATATTAACATCGATTTCTTGTCCCGTTCGAAAATCCTTTGCTTTATCACAGAAGCCAGGGAATACTCGCGATTCTGCAACCGCCTCAGGATTAACATATGGTGATTGTATTTGCCAAGTTTTTTGCCTAGGTTTGTATATGATGCCATATCCAAGAATAAAGCGAGAACTATCTTTTAGCTTTATATTTAAAATATGGACGACAGTTTGTGCATTATTTTCTACCTTTAAGAAAAGAAGCGTCCACTTGTCCTTTGTTGGAAGATGCGGTCCAGTTGCATATATGGAAAGTGGCGGTCCTAAATCCTGTACTCTTTTGTTATCTAACAAAATTTTAATATGTTCTTCTGACCATTTGGCAAGATCTTTTGTCGATATTGCTTGCTCTTTAAGAACTATCGTCTGTTCTTGGCTTTCTGCAAATTGCTTGCTTATCCATTCTCTATCTTCTTCTCGTTTTTTTGCAGCTGTTTCTAAATCATCTTTGCGGATTTTAGCGGCTTCTTTACGGTCTTTATTTCTTAAAATAAGCGCTACAGAAAGCGACACAGCAAATGACACAAAACCTGTAAGAAGTATCTTTATCCATTCTTGCATCTTTCCCCTCCCCACTTTTTTAGAATCGTTGGGAGGATACTTTTTCATAAACATTTTTTCAAGACAGGCAATCACAACACGCTCTGTCATAGCAAACATATAAATACGTAGAGCCTTAAGGGGGGATTATGATCACTAACGCACAAACCATTTTATGTCTTGATCTAGGGACCAAGACAGGCTGGGCAATATGTGCAAAAGGGCATACGCCTAAAGACGACAACGAAGCAGATGCTTTAGCAATTTTATATTTAATGAAAGAAGGGGAAACCACTAATGTCAAATAAAAACCAATGGATAAAAATTAATGTAGAAAAATGGCTTCTTGATCTCGCTGATTTACCTCCTACTGAAGGCAATATTTACATGAGGTTGCGATTAAAAATGTTACACACTGGGAAGCCTCTTACAAACAATTTACGAGCCTTGTCCTCATTAGCTCGCTGTTCAATTGACGAGCTTGATGATGCGCTAGATCTCTTAGCTGAAACTGGACACATCTTTCTTTTTGACGACAACCACATCTGGAGTCCAGATGTTGAAGAAGAGCTGAAGAACAACAATCAACAATCAGAAATCGCATGGCATAAGCACAGGGAGGACAAAGAGAATGTCCAGTAAATTACCGTGGACGAGGCTTTTTGCAGATAGGTGGGCAGTAGTTGTCGATTATTTACCTCCTGTAGAAGGTAATATCTATATGAGATTGCGGTTTCGCATGCTTCGTACTGGTGAACCTCT
>NZ_JBHIOZ010000153.1:0-2898 GCF_042195805.1 Bartonella sp. AP57NXGY
AAAACCTTTTTACCGGGCGGTGCAACCTTTTCACTGGAGATGCAACTGGATGATGGTGGTTTCACCCCTTTGAAACTCGACGAAACAGAACAACTTGCCGAGCCGCTTTGGACAGAGCGCAAATTTATCAGTAGTGATAAAGGCGCCAAACAAGCGCGCTTGAAATTGACCCTTACCGGTGGACCAGCAGCGCGATCAATGGTGTGTGATTTTGGCGCCGGCATATTGTGATGGGAGAACAGAGATGACCAAAACCAAAAAACTCGACATGGAATTGCCTAAAGAGGGGCGTTTTATCAGTTCTGAATTCCCAATCTTGCGGGAAAACTTGACCAAAATTGATCAAGCTCTTTTGGCTGTTGAGGAAAAGATAAACGAAAAAGCACCTTTACAACACACGCATACCATAAGCGAAATCACAAATCTAGAAAGCGCTCTCAATGGCAAAATGGCAGCGGATAAAACTTTCTCATTTGCTGATTTAAGCGATATCGAAGGCGCAAAAGATGCTGCCAACAATTATGTTCTCTATAAATCAAGCAACAATAACTTTACCTTTGGCAGTGCTGTCTCACTATTAGGCGCACACCAACATAAAACCGAAGATATCGTGGGGCTTGATGATTTTAGAGCCAAGATCAATGAAGATCTCACAAGCTATGGTCGCTTAGCCAGCCCAAATGAATGGCAAAGTTATAATAAATTTACCAGTAAAGTCACCATGGGTGACGACTTGGAGATCTTGGGTAATTCGTCGTTTAGCCTTATTCATAATGGTGAAACGGTGACAAGTTTAAGCACAAATGGAAGTACCTTGAAAGGACCTTTGAGAGTTGATGGTGAAGCTGTTTATACCAAGGTGCAAGTGGATGCTCTTTTGGATGCTTTAATCAAAAAGCGTAAAGAAGAGTACATTGAAATCGTTATGTTGCAGAGTGGTAATATTCCTTGGCCTGATGGGGTGACAGATGACACTGATATTGAAATCATGGCTTGGGGAGGTGGCGGGAGCGGTGGCCAACGTGGAGGAGGTGGTGGTGGTGAATGTATTTCTTTAAAGATTCAAAAACGCCAATTACAGAATAATGATGTAGTGGCTATTGGAAAAGGCGGATATGGAAATGGTGTTAATGGTGGTAATACGCTAGTTGGTTCTATTCTTACAGCACGGGGTGGTAAGGGGAATAACGGTTATATTGGTGGAAATAGTGGTGGTGGAGTTTCAGGTGGTTATGGAACTGCAAGTGGTAGTAATAATAATGGTTATGCGGGAAAAGAACATCCTTGGCATGGAGGCGGAGGAGGAGGTGGTGGCTTTAATGATAGTTGTGGCGGTGATGGAGGGGATAGTACCTATGGTGGAGCAGGTGGAGGTGGGAGTGGTGGGAGTGGTGGTAGTGGTATAGCTAATAATGGAGGTAAGGGAGGAAAAAGCCAGTATGGTGGCAATGGAGGAAGCGGAGCTGAAAAAGGATATGGCGGCGGTGGCGGTGGCGGTTATCGAGATGGTGAAGATGGAACAGTAAATGGTGCTGGACGGGGTGGTGATGGCGCAGTTAAATTAAAGATCTTTGTATAAGCGCGTTTAAAGGCTTGTATGCTCTTCCGTCTTTAAGTCCCCTTTAAAGCCCTTTAAAAGGGCTTTTTGACTGACAGTGTCAGACTTATGAAAGGGAGCTCTTGTTGTTATGGTCTCTTCATTGATTTGGAGAGCAAAATGGCAATAGAATTTAATCATGGGATTCGCATTGTAGAGGCTGGTGAGGATTCCCGTCCTTTAGCAACATTTGATCAGACCGCTATTGGGGCGGTTGTTACAGCCCCTGATGCTGACAACCAAGTTTTTCCCCTTAACGAGCCTGTGTTGGTCTTCACCCATGATACAGAAAAAATCCAAAAGCTTGGGCGAAGGGGAACGGCTTTTGATGTCATTAACGCCGTGTGCGCGCAGGGGATTGAGGCACAAATTATCCTTGTGCGGGTAGAAGAAAAATCAACCATTGCTGAGACACAAACTGAGATGGTGGGATCAAACGCTCACCTGACCGGTGTGCACGCCTTAGCGCATGCGCGGGGGCATTTGGGGGTAGAACCTGGAATTCTCTTAGCACCGGCTTATAGTGCAGGGCGGATTGACAATGGCAAAAACCCCGTGGCAGATGCTTTGGAACAGGTTGCAGAAAAGCTACAAGCGATTGCGGTTTTTGATACGGGGGGTAAAAACACGCAAGAAAGTCTTGCCTATCGTGCAGATTTTTCCTCACGCTTTTGTTATTTGATTGATCCCTTTGTACGGGTGGCAAATCGTGAGGGGGGTGTTAGTGTTAAACCCGCAAGTCCTTTTGCAGCAGCCATGTTTATCAAACGTGACAAGCAAAAGGGCGGTGTTTTTTGGTCTCCTTCCAACCAAGATGTGCATGGCATTTTAGGGACAGCACGCCCCATTAGCTATTTTGATGGGGAAATTGATCATGAGGCAAATCGCCTTAACCAAGCCGATATTGCGACCTTTATTCCAGCACGACTTAGCCAAAATGGGCAGGGAGAAGTAGCTGCCAATGGCCGCATTTTATGGGGAAATCATACCACCTCCAGTGATCCGCTCTGGCGCTTTGTCAATGTGGTGCGCACCCGTGCAGCCTTGGAAAAAACGATCATTAACAATTTGCGCCCTTGGGCCAATGATGAGAATCTGACTGGTCAACATGTTATTGCCATTACCCGCTCTTTGACCAGCTTTCTTGATGATATGATTGCGCGTGGTGCATTGCTTGGTGGTCGGGTTTGGTTTGACCGCGATTTAAATTCCAACAGCACTTTACAATTGGGAAAATTGCGGGTGGAATTTGATGCAGAAGAAGTGCCACCTTTAGAAGATTTGAGTTTCGGCAGCCGGCG
>NZ_JBHIOZ010000154.1:0-2894 GCF_042195805.1 Bartonella sp. AP57NXGY
ATTCAAAACCTATAAGTAATATAAGAAAATGAATATACATAACCCTCTTTAAACAAAGCTTTTGAAAAGGATAAAGCTATCATTTTAGATTACGGTTTAATCTTTTAAAGGCAATCCAAATAAGAGTATTTAAAAGTACAAAGCCTTATTTTTAGAATAACGCATATTAGGATTGTATGTAAGCAATCTAACAAGAGAGGTATAGATTATGGTTATAAGACCTTATACCGCTTGTAAGGTTATCACACTCATTATGTGAGCATGCTTTAATAAGCTTATTCAGTTTCTCTTATTTCTAATTTTGGTAAGTTCTTAACAATCTTCATTGTTTTTAAACTTACGGTAATAACCCTTTGAAACAACTCTAATGGATAAGCAGGGTTGCCAACGGTTTCAACAGCATAGCGATTGGCATCATTCACAATACCACTCTTTTTATCAGTCTTTACACATTGACGCTCCATAACCCATTCAAGAGCGGGTTTACCATTAACGATATACTCATAAGCTTCAAGAGGAATATCTGTCATGATGATATTGCTGTTATAAAAAACAGTCGATTTATCCTTTTCCTTACTATTCCCAGAAAATTTCATTTCAGTTACGTAATAGAATTTTTCGGGATTAGAGATCTCTGTAACTTTTGGATTACCCTTTTTAAAGGTCACTGGATAAGGCTCTACAGTTTCATAATTCACGTGCAAATGACCGAGTTCACGCCCTGCTGTTACGAACTTCCAAAAGTCATCAGCACTCTTTACACACGGGATACGAGGCAGTTCTTTAGAGAGGTTATCAGCATAACGAGAGCGATAATCTTCCGAATGAAGTAGACCGTAAACATAATAGAATAGATCATCCTTAGTAATTTTTTCATTAGGATAAGCAGCTTTAAAATGTGCTAATCCTTCATCCGTAATGGCATCATGCCTCTGTAAACCAACTGTTTTACTTTCTTCTGTAGAATCCGTAAATAAATGGGATTGTTTCTCTCTTTTACTTTTTGGGACCGTACTATCTTCATAAATATAGCGTGGAAAGCATTGTCCATTTTCTATCACCTGAACATCGGGCAGAGCCGTAGTCATAAGCACAGAAAAGCCTCCCATTGCTCCTATGCCTGTAACTTGTATGATTTTATTTTCAACCGCTTTCTCCATTGGGAATATACGCGGCGTTTGGTAAACTCTCTCATTGAAAGTACGATTATAATAAAGCCACTGTCGTGTAAAAGGGCGATATAAACTTTGCATGAGGCATGCATCTTCGAATTTAAGAATTTTTCCTCTTACCAATTCTTGTTTAACATTATGGCTCCAGCTAATCTTGCTCTCATCTGCATTGATGAAATTGTTTACAGCATTTGCACGTATTTTATGATCAGCATGTGGATAGGCATCATTAAAACGTTCTACTTCGCTATTATAGAAAGTAATCATATTATGCATATTATTTTCTAAAATCTTATAGCTTGAGTTATATGCCCAAGCATCACGGTTTGTTTTTAGACCACAGGAATAAATTTTAAAGAGCTTTTTATCATGTCCTTTTTTAACACCTATAGCTAAAAATTTTTTAAAACTGTCATCACGTTGCTTTATCCAATCCCCATGCTTATCCGGTGTAATTATTTGCCAACCTTGTTTACTCCGTGTAATACCATCAATGCTTCCAAGGGATTCAATCATTGTAAGCTTTTCTTGCCTCGTGAGATAGTCTCCAATATTACGAAAATATATCTTACCACGCTGTTGTGCATTTGGATTTTTTACGAGAATGGAAATCGCTATAGGGGCTCGAGATCCAGAACCAAAAATTTTACCACCTTCTTTTCGAGAAAGTTCTCCAGAAGTTCGTTGGTTACCCCGTAAATGGAAAATATAAAGGCTGCTAAATTCCTCAACGAGGCACTTTCGTAGACTGTCCGTAGAACTTCCATTAATAAAACCGGCATTTGTGACAAATCCGATTATCCCAGCATTATCAATACGGTCACTTGCCCAGCGAATAGCACGAATATAGCTATCATAAATTGCTTGCATATTGGTTGCTTTTGAATGAGCAGCATAAGTTTCACTAATACGTTTATCTAAAATCGGATAGGGTGTGTTTTTTGCATTATCGTTTTCGTTTTTTTGCTTTGTTGAATAAGGAGGATTGCCGAAGATAACTTCAATATTGAGGTTTTTCTGAAGTTCTAAATATTCACTGTTTTTCTCTAGTAAACCTCTCATCAGATCTTGTTTTTCAAGCATCCGGAATGTATCGGTTAAACCAATATGTTTGAAAGGAATATACTCACCTTTCATCAAACTATGATAAGTCGATTCAATATTAATCGCTGCTATGTAATAAGCAAGCAAGACAATCTCATTGGCATGGATATCATGACGGAATTTGTATTCCATATCCTCTGGTTTTATGAGATTTGATTGTAAAAGCCTTGTGATAAAGGTCCCCGTTCCAGTGAAAGGGTCAAGAATAGAGACATCCCGTGATCCCAAGCTTTTTCCAAACTCATTACGCAACACATCATCAACAGAATGAATGATAAAATCGACAACCTCAACGGGGGTATAAACAATGCCAAGCCTATCCGTTGTCTTCTTAAAAGCTTTGGTAAAAAAATCTTCGTAAAGTTTGATAATAAGATTTTGTCTTGCCTGTGGTTCGGTAATGCCAGAGGCACGGAACTTTACGCTGCCATAAAACTCTTGTAATTCTTTGGATTCTTCCTCAATATTGGTTTTATCGAGTTCTGTTAAGATTTTTTCCATTGCTTGCGAAATGGCATTGTTTTGTACAAATTCATTGCCCTCAAACAAGGCTTCAAACACGGGACGCGTCACAAGATGTTGCGCTAACATCTCAATCGCTTCTTCTTGCTTTATCTC
>NZ_JBHIOZ010000155.1:0-2884 GCF_042195805.1 Bartonella sp. AP57NXGY
AAACATTCCTCTCAGCTTGCAAGAGAAGTTTATCCTTTGTTTGAACATCAGAGCCTAAAATATTCAAATCTTTTCCAAAGACATAAGTGAGATTGATGTACTTTGAAAAATATTTATTTA
The DNA here is from genome assembly GCF_042195805.1 of Bartonella sp. AP57NXGY. Taxonomy (NCBI): domain Bacteria; kingdom Pseudomonadati; phylum Pseudomonadota; class Alphaproteobacteria; order Hyphomicrobiales; family Bartonellaceae; genus Bartonella; species Bartonella sp. AP57NXGY. The sequence continues at coordinate 121 of NZ_JBHIOZ010000155.1, forward strand.
AAAAAAATGTGTGAATACACAACAACAAGTATATTCCGTTTAGGGCGTTCTGTTTTGCATGAGGAGTATGATCCCATTAAAAATGAAGAGATTAAGAGGAATAAAATAGAGAGATAATAAAATAAAGGCCCCGTTAAACGAGGCCTTAGTATTTTTTGTGCTGATAATTTCATTTTTACGAAATTAGAATTTGTAAGCGACACCTACACGGAAGTCATTGGTTTTGTAGTTGAATTCACGTGTATCGTTGGCGAATTTCTTTTTACCAAAATCGGAGTAACGGTATTCAGCACGTAAAAGAACGTTGTCTGTCATTGCAAAGTCAACTCCACCACCAATAGTGAAACCAAGCATTGTCTTCGTGTCATCAGCCCAAGTGCCACCAGTCAAATCTATGGCTTGCTTAGCCCCTGCCTCTGGCACTTTTCCATCCCCGTCAGCTTTCTGCTCAACTTTAGCTCTCTCTCCTTTTCCTGCAACGGATTGAATGCCCTGCACCTGCGCATAGGCAATACCACCAGCAACATAAGGCATAATACGGTCAACAGCAGCAAAACCGATACGGACACGTGTCGCACCAGACCATTTTTCTTTGTAACTGTGCGTTTCTGTTACCTTGTCACCGTTTTCAAACCGTTGCTGACCTTTTAATTCAACCTTAACTTTTTCAAGGGCATCATTAAAATTTGCTGCATCTTTTTCAGTAAGAGTCAATTCACGGGCTTTTTTTGATTCTTCACGGTCTGCCCAAACTGCATCGGTTTCAACACCGAGAACGAGACCATTTCCGAGGTCTACGTTAGATCCGGCATAAATGCCACCCATGAAACCAGAAGGACTAGGTGTGTTATCTTTTTTGAAAAGTTCTTTGTCTGCTCCTGGAATAGTTACTTTAGTTTTACTCGAAAAGTTGCCAACTTGACCACCAAGATAAAAACCTGTCCAAGAAAACGAAGGGGCTGCTGCGATAACTGCTGGGGCTGTTTCACGAGAGATGATAATATCAGCAGCTTGTGCTGCAGAAACTGAAATTAAAGCGGCAATAGAAGTTGCTATTAAAGATTTTGTATTCATAATTTTGCTCCTAAATTAACTATAAAACGACCTTACAAGATTATAAATAGAAAAGCTGTAGTAAAAATGTCACAATCACACAAATAAACCCCAGAAAACAGCGGTTTTGTAAAAGTCAAGATCTCTTGAAAATTTAACTTTTTATTAATACTTTTTATTCATAATTGCACTTTTGATGAAATTAGAACTTGTAAGCGATACTTACACGAAAGTCATTGGTTGTGTAGCCTAGTTTAAGGTAATCCTTTTTATATTCCTTCTTACCAAAGTCTGAGTACCGGTACTCCGCACGAAGCAGAACATGATCTGTCATCGCGAAATCTATACCACCACCAAGGGTGAAACCCTCCATCGTTTTTATTTTATCAAATACTGTAGTAGAAACTTCTTTACTTGGCTTACCCATTTGCCAATTTTTTTGTTCCTGAAACTTTACCAACACCCTGTATTTGCGCATAAGCAATACCATCAGCCACATAAGGCATAATACTGTCAGCGATGGAAAAACCAACACGAACCCGTGTTGCACCAGACCATTTTCTTTGAAACCAATGCAATACACTGCTGTGTCACCCTTTTGAAACTTTTCATCTTCATCTAATGTGACACCAGCATCTTTAAATTTATCATTAAAATCATCAATCACAAGAATCTTTGAGACCGTCTTCGTCTCTCCTCGGTCTGCCCAGACTGCATCGGTTTCAACACCTAGAATGAGGACATTTTCAAGATCTATGTTGGAACCTAAAATAAATACCACCTATGAAACCGGAAGACTTAGGTAGTGCATCTTTATCTAAAGTTTTTTCTTTTGTCTCTAAATCAAATACATCAACTTTGACTTGAAAAGTTGCCAACTTGACTACCAAGATAAAAATCTATACAAGAAAATGAAGGGGCTGTGATAACTGCTGGAGCTTTTTCACGAAGAATGATAAAATCAGAAGATTTTGCCACAGAAGCTGCTGCCATAGCGATAACAAAAGTTGTTACTAAAGATTTTATATTCGTAAACTTTGCTCCTCATTTATTTACGAGCACAGTATTATACGACTAAAAAAAACGCTGTAGTAAAATGATACAATCATAGGAAACGAAAGTTGACGCAAGATAAAGTCATTTCATAACTTCACGTTTCATAAGAATTTTCATAAGAAATTGTAAGTTACAAGTATGTGTAAATTATTGATTTTATGGCATAATTGTTATCTGTCATTTATAAAAATCTTTTTAAGAAAATCTAAATAATATCTTTTACTCCCCTAATAAATATAGGGTATGTGATAATATAACAACAGAAAAGAATAGAGGCCCTGTCTTTGACAGAGCCTCTTGGAAGTTTATTTCGTTGTTTACGAAATTAGAATTTGTAAGCAACACCAACACGGAAATCATTGGTTTTGTATGCTAATTTATCCCCGTCCTTTACAAATGCTTTTTTACCATAGTCTGAGTAACGATATTCTGCACGCAATAAAACATTGTCTGTCATTGCAAAATCAATACCACCACCTACAGTGAAACCAACCATCGTTTTCGTTTCATCAAACACTTTAGCAGAAGCAATTTCGGCACCATCAGCTGTCGCTGCCTTAAGAGAATCAACCACTTGCAGCTGCGTATAAGCAATACCACCAGCAACATAAGGCATAATGCGATCAACGGCTGCAAAACCAACACGAACGCGTGT
>NZ_JBHIOZ010000156.1:0-2835 GCF_042195805.1 Bartonella sp. AP57NXGY
AGTGGATTCATATAAAATAATTGCAAACAACATATTGACTTTATTGCGTTTTTTTGTATAATGTGACTCTGTAAACCTGAGAGGTTCCTAAAACACGCGCTTTATCATAAACCTCAGCATTGCCATAAATTCGAGTTTTATCAAGAAATTTGCCATAAATAGTGTCATAAATTTTTGCATTTCCATACACTTTAGCATGTCCAAAAATATCACCATAAATCAATGCGTTCTCATAGACTTGCGCATTGCCATAAACCTCAGCTCTAATATGCACGCTAGCATTGCCATAGACCCTTGCATTTTCATAAATTTTTGCAGATCCAGTAATTTTTGCATTATCCGAAACATGGGCATTATCGTAAATACGAGCATCACCATAAACCATGGCATTGCCACCGACCCAACAATCACCATTATGAGCTAAATTTGCAACCTTATGTATAAAGCCGCCTAAATCACCAGCTTTTATATTAGCAAAATCCCTTAAAGCCCGAATGCGATAAAGAGTATAATCACCAACCTCTATTGTCTCTCCTGTAAATTCGTATTTTTTTGCAGGCTCTTGTTGATTAGCAAGCGCGGTTTCATTTGAAATATTAGAGATAACGGGGGTGTTTTTTACTGTATTTTTCATAATTAAAACCTTGTCGTAATTAAATTTTCTATTAACAGCCTATAGAGGGCATCGGGTGCTAGAAAACACGGCGACAAGTCCGCTGCTTACACTTTTCTCATAAAGAGTATTGTATGGTGTAAACACACCCGACAAAATCCTCATATACTAACAAAAGTATAAAAGATAGCCAATTTTTAAAAGCGTTGGAAAGATTGTTTCGTAATCTATCCGCTTGTCGTTTCAAAGTGTTTTCTAATCACTTGAATATTCATATAATAAAATACGTATTTATTGTCAAACAATATTTTATCTTTTTTGATATTTTTTTGTATTTTTTTAAATACGTTGTGTATTGATAATATCTTATGCCTATTAATTGCTTCTTTTATATTTATATGCTTTTAAAGCTATATTATTGGCTTTCTTAAATGATTGCGTTATTTTCTGAATCTATACATTTATAATATTTAGAAACGCTCTCATGATGCGTATTTTAAACTTTATAACCTATCAATTTTGTCACTAAATGAATTTTAAATTTTTTGTGAATTTTGTTTATAACATATTTGCAACTTAACAGCTTTTTATAGAGATGGTCTTTATAACCAATGCATTCATTTGCATTATGATTATAAAACCTTGCTGTTTTTATGCATTCTCTATAGCTGTTATATGCTTTATAGCCACCGCATCATTTTTCATTTTCATAAGAGAAACGATAAATAGGATAATTACGATTTATAGACTGTTATGAAAACATCTCAATAGAAACTGATAATTATAGAGATGAGCAAAATCTCTTTTAATAGACCGTGTCAGTGTTGTCAGTTCCTTTTAAGACCCTCTATTATTTTTTTTTATGAGTAAAAATTAAAAACATTATATTTCAATAGTTTAATATCTTTAAAACATAACCCATATCAAGAGTACAATCTTGAAAGATAACCAATGATGTGAATTGATTAAAACCTGTCAGTTATGTGTCAGTAAATTGAACTGACAAAAGTGATCATTTGAGTGAGTCATTAAAACGTGTCTTATGAAAAGCATAGGAAAGTAAAAACTGATTACGTTATCAAAATCCCTTTTATGAATTTTATCAGTTCTTTTGAATGATAACCTTATGATTTAGAGAATGATTACAACGTGCTTTATAAAAAGCATGTGATCCTTTAAAGCCTTTCAAAAGATGGTTTATAACTCATAAGAAATGCTATCAAGATCATTATAGTTATGAGTTTTGAAGGGGTTTTGAGTTTTGAGGGTTGCCCCTTTTAGATAAAAAAACGATAAAAAGTAAAAACGTTATTTTTCAATAGGTTAAGATTTTACAGATCTTAAAAAAACAACTCATATTGATAACACAACCTATAAATTCAACTAATAATATACGTTTTGAAGGGGTTTTGACGGTTTTTACACCTTCAAAACCTATAAGTAAAATGAATATACATAACTCTCTTTAAACAAAGCTTTTGAAAACAATAAAGCACTCATTTTAGATTACGGTATAATCTTTTAAAGGCAATGTAAAAAAATTTAATTCATTTTAAGAGTGGGTTTCTTAAAAGTCTTAAAGCAATCCAAATAAGAGTATTTAAAAGTGCAAATGATTTCTTTTTAGAATAACGCATATAAACACTCTTTTTAAAGATTGTATGTAATCAACTTAACAAGAGAGGTATAGATTATGGTTATAAGCTCTATACCCCTTGTAAGGTTATCACTCTCATTATGTGAGCATGCTTTATAAGTTATTCGGTTTCTCTTATTTCTAATTTTGGTAGGTTCTTAACAATTTTCATTGTTTCTAAACTTACGGTAATAACCCTCTGCAATAACTCTAGAGGGTAGGCAGGGTTGCCAATGGTTTCAACAGCATAGTGATTAGCATCATTAACAATACCACTCTTTTTATCTGTCTTAACGCATTGACGCCCCATAACCGATTCAAGAGAGATATCTGTCATGATGATATTGCTATTATAAATAACAGTTGATTTATTCTTTTCCTTACTATCCTTAATTTTTGCGAATTTCATTTCAGTTACATAATAGAATTTTTCGGGATTAGAGATTTCTGTCTGTTTTGGATTACCCTTTTTAAAGGTGACAGGATAAGGTTCTACAGTTTCATAGTTTACGTGCAAATGACCGAGTTCACGCCCTGCTGTCACAAATTTCCAAAAATCATCAGCCGTTTTTACGCAAGGGATACG
>NZ_JBHIOZ010000157.1:0-2826 GCF_042195805.1 Bartonella sp. AP57NXGY
TGATGGGAGAGAAAAAGGAGTGCGTGGAATGGGAGAGTGCCTATGGACAAGGGGGAGGGTGTGGATAAGAGGCGGGGTAGTTCAGAGGGATGCGTGAAGGGATGGTGTGAGGGTGATAGAAGAGGGAGGTGAGGATTTTATTAAAGGGTGTTGTGGTTTTGAAAGAGGATGAGAATGGAGAAAATACGCTGGAAAGTATGATGATGAGGGAAGTTAAAGGGGACGACGGGATGAGAGCAGGGCTCGAAAAAATAACTGGGAAAGGGAGCCGTGGTGGGGAAATGAAAAAAAACTTTCTCACCCCCAGTTGTTTTCAAAGGGGAGTGAGGGGTTTATCAAGAAGAAAAAAGCTAGTTTCTTTTCATAATCTTCCAAGTTTTTCCATCAGACATATACATAATCTTTTGACCTGTGGTTATCTTTTGTGTGCCGTGAGTGGTGTGAAGCGTAGAACTGAAAGCCGCTAGATGATCTATAAAGATTGATTTCCACTTAAATGAATCAGGAGATGGCAAAAAGATATTGGGTGCCCAAGAACGATTTTTTGAACGAATAACGACAAGCTCTTTTTGTTTCAAAACGTTAGAAATTGTTTCTGCAGACAGATCTTTCTCATTGGAAATTTGTATTTCTGGTTTAGTAGTAGGCGAGGCTAAACCTCCAAAGTCGCTTATACTTGTCATGCAAAAGTTGGATGTACATGATGTTTGGATGAAGTCAGAATCTTGACACTTTCCTTGATTAGAAGCTTTCAGACTCCCTTCGTGTAGCTTGTTTTGTTTTATGCCTTGAGGCTCAAAAAAAATCGAACTTTGCGGACTTAAATCATAACAGGAGGAGAGATGTCTCTTCCAACGAGAATGGTCTTCAACAAAACTTGAAGATTTACGGAGTTGTCCAAATGTATTTGGTACTTCTATGGTCCCAATATTCACTTTTTTACCCGTTATAAAATCGACTACTGTCGCTGTAACTAGATTTCCATTTTTTTCAACATATAATCGATATCTGCGTCCCATCTCCCATGGAAAGTTAATTTCACATCGTACTCCTGAACCTTCCTGAGTAAAATGCTTACATGTATTACCCTTCCATCCCGTTGCATTCCAGATAGAAAAATGAATGGTACGGCCGCTCCTGTTGAAAAAACCAATTTGTCCACTTTTTCCATTTTGGAATTCAAATTTATTTCCCCAGAAATAGATGGAGTTAGGCCCACCATCGTAATTTACTTGCTGGGTGAACACAAATAGATCAAATGATGCATTTTTAAGCCATTCATGCTCTATTGTAATAACTTTGCCGGCAAAAACGGCATAGCTTGGTTTACTTATTAGAAGGAATAAAAGTATTAAAATAACCTTTTTTACAGTATGGTACATACTCAAATCCTCTATCTTAATAAAAATAGTGTAACTTTATAAGTATTAAAGCACATATTCAATGTTTTGTTAAGTAAAATTAGAGAAAATACTTTAATGTTTACTCTAAACTATATGCTGTAAAGACTACTTTGTTTAAAGTGTTTTTGCATGCTCCTTTTCTGCTGTTCAAATTTAAGTTTTAATGGTGGAATTTAGGGGTGATGGTTTAAAAGGGGGAGTGATGATGGGGGTATAAGAAAAGTTGCGGTTTTTATTTAAAATGATAGCGTATTTTTTTTCTCCCTCTTGCTATGAGGCTTGTAGAAACCCATATTCTTTTTAGCACTATGGTTCTTCTTCTTGCTGCTTTTTTCGCGGTGTTTTTTAGAGGCTGGAAAATCCTTTCTGGATGTTTCTTTTGTGGAATATTGGAGAGGTTAAAGTGTGGTGATGGCTTGAGATTTAAGGAAAAAAAATGAACTTGGAAAAATATAGCGAACGCGTGCAGGGTTTTTTACAATCAGCACAAAATAGCGCTCTTGCTTCTGATCATCAGCAGTTTATGCCGGAGCATTTCCTGAAAGTGTTGTTAGACGATTCTCAAGGATTGGCTGCATCGCTTATCCAAAACGCTGGTGGTGATCTTACTCTTATTCAAAAGGCGCTAAAAGAAGCACTTGATGCTTTGCCTAAAGTGCAGGGGGGAAATGGACAGCTCTATCTTTCGCAGCCATTGGCAAAAGTTTTCGCGCTGGCTGAGGATATTGCGAAAAAAGCCGGTGATCAGTTTGTGACCGTGGAGCGCATGTTGCAAGCGCTGATCATGGAAAAGACCGCAAAAACAGCCGATATTTTAACAAGTGGAGGATTGACCCCGCAAGCGCTTAATCGGGCAATTAATGCGCTGCGGAAAGGAAAAACAGCAACAAGCCCCCATGCTGAAGGACAATATGATGCCTTGCAAAAATATGCCCGGGATCTCACAAAAGATGCACGTGAAGGAAAACTCGACCCTGTGATTGGGCGGGAAGAGGAAATCCGCCGCACTATTCAGGTGCTTTCACGGCGTACCAAAAATAATCCCGTGTTGATTGGTGAGCCTGGGGTGGGGAAAACAGCTATTGTGGAAGGGTTGGCATTGCGCATTGTTAATGGCGATGTACCTGAAACTTTGCGGGATAAACAGCTTCATGCGTTGGATATGGGAGCGCTTATCGCTGGTGCAAAATATCGTGGGGAATTCGAAGAGCGCCTTAAAGCGGTGCTGGCAGAGGTGCAAGCTGAAAATGGACAGATCATTTTGTTTATTGATGAATTGCACAATCTTGTTGGCGCTGGAAAATCTGATGGTCCTATGGATGCTTCTAACTTGTTAAAACCTGCTCTTGCACGCGGAGAACTCCATTGTGTGGGCGCTACTACGCTCGATGAATATCGAAAATATGTCGAAAAAGATGCTGCT
>NZ_JBHIOZ010000158.1:0-2801 GCF_042195805.1 Bartonella sp. AP57NXGY
TGTTCTCTTAAAGAGAGAAAATCTTGTAACTTATTTTCTTTTTATCAAGCATAAAAATGTGTTTTACCAAGCGATATTGAGAGCGAAAAATCTATACTTAAAGCAAAAGATATTCTGGTGTTTGGGGAAAAAAAGCCCATTTTTTGCAGTTGGAGAGGCAAGACGCATAGAGAAGGTGAGCCAAAAGCACACGTTTTGCTCCATAGAAAGTGTAACAGTGCTTTTAAAGAGCTTGGGGTGGAGGGGGAAAATTGAAAGAAAAGAGGGACATCTATTTATTTACGAGACCGTGAAGGACAGTTTCTCTCTCTGGATGAAAAAGGTTTTGTGCAATTTGGTTATGGAATTGTGAGAGACGCTGGTATTCATGCGGCGGCTTGCCAAATGATTAATCCTTATCATTTTAGGGCTTTATCATTTTGGGGGGCCAGATTGACAACGAGGCATTGAGGCAAAGGGGTGGATTTTAAGGCAAAGAGATTGAAAATTTTTGAGGAAAAGGTAAGCGTAGGGCGTGTCGTGTACTTGAGGAAGTTTTCGATGAGGCAATGAATGAGGTTGATCTGGGACTGAGGTTGATCTTGGCCGCGTGCTTGGCTTTCAAGATGGGGGCACCACCTTGGAAAAAGGGGTGTTTGGGCTTGTAAGTGCCTCACGTATAGTGCTTCATGTATAAGCACGTATAGGGCAAATGAATAAAATACGTAGAGGGGATTTATAGTGCTTGCATTACTCTGAGAAGGGTGCTAAGCGAATTTACCGCGCTGGTGGCGTGCTATCAAATATTGAAGAGTGGGAATTTTAGAAGTGGGGGAGTATCCGTATGATCGAAGATAAATCACAACACCAATTTGCCCATAAGGGAGATAAGGCTTTTGTATCACAGTCAGTGTTGGATCAATCGGCAACTTTCAAAAAATGGATGATGCTTTCAACAAGCGATTATATCATCATTTGTTGTTTGGCTATCCTCTTGTTGGTGCTTTTTTCCGCGTCTGCCTATATGGATCCTTTGGAATTTTTTCACGTTATATCCAAAGAACAGCTCCAAGCACTGGGACAAATGAAACAAGAAAGTCTTCAGGAAAGACTTCAGGAAAGTCTTAAACACCCTTTCCAAAATCCTATAATTCAGCATGTTCTTGATGCGGGGTGGAATAGTGTTTGGGCTTTTTTATGTCTCTTACCGCAAATGATTTTTGGCGTTCTTTTTGGTTTTTGTCCGCTCTTTTTTGTCTTTAACGCCGTATTTAAACGGGATGTGAAGGAAATGATGCTACAATGGGAAACCTTGCCAGAGCAGCAACAGCTAGACAACCAATCTCTTAACAGAAGACAATAGGGGGGGAAAGTGACCGCTTCTTTAATCATTGGAATGTTGACTGCCGTAGGGACGACAATTTTTATTTGTTCTGCAATTTTTATGGTATTCCTTTCTACCGTGGTGACAATCGTTGCACTTTATTATTCGTTGATAAAACGGACAATCTTGTTATTGGTGACGCAGCGAAAATTAAAAAAGGGTGCAGCGCAGAATTTAGGGCATTATCAGGTAGAGGGTAGAGGACAGAGGACAGTTCTTACAACACAGTTGCGTGCCTTTTCTTTTCAAGAATCTTTGCTTCTCTCAAAAAAAGATTATTTTATGATCTTTTCTATCGCCTTCGTTATGGTTGCACTTAGCACAGGTGTTGTCGTTTTTTCAGCTTTTCTTCCAAAATCTGCGGTTTTTTTGCACAATTACGTGCCTATGATAGTGCTTCACATTATTGATTTTGTCATGCGACTGCTGTTTTGGGTCTGGACATGTATTGTTGTTTCTTTACCTGTCATTTTAATTCTCCATAGTTTTCTTCAGTATGGCGTGCAAGAAACAGTAAAGGAATTAGAAACATTTGCTTGAGAAGAAAATAAAAATGATGATTTCACATCAATGCGATAGGGAAAAAAAGGGAGCATTATGATGCAGCATTTGGTTTTTTTAGGGTTCATTATCATTGCCATTTTAATGGTTATGGTTATGGTCAGGTTTCCTTACCTGTTGATCAAATATATCAGGTTATCTTTTAAACTCGCTCAAGGCTTGAAAAAGAGTACGACGCAACAAAAGCAAGCCATACAACAATTGCGCAATGATCGGGGAGAAATGAAAAGACACAATCTCGCCCATAAGACCCTTGATGCGAAAATGCGCTTTCTTAACTTCAAAGAATCTCTGCCTTTTTATTCAAAAGAATGTAAAATAATCTTTTTTATCCTTATTCTCTTTTCTGTTTTGCAATCTGCTTTCTCTATCGCAAATTTTGTATGGTGGAAAAATGATAATGTTGCCTTTATCATGCAGCTGTTGAGCCTTATATGGTTAGGGGTTCTTCTCTTTTTTCCGATCATTGGGATCATGTGCATAAAGTTAACGAGAAAATTGAACAAAATACTTCAACAATTGGAAGAAGCGATACAACAACGCGATCAGGCAATGCGTATGCAGAATGTGGAAGGGGGACAAAATGACGAGTAGTCTTATAACATTAATAGCCATTTCTTTCCTGTTCTTTACGCTCTTAGGTGTTTTAATATGGGCGCCAATCGTTGTCATTTACTACCTGTTTATCAAGCGTGCGAGGCTTTATTGTCGCGTGAAAAAGGAACTGAAATGCGTGCTGAATGAACGCGATATCGCCTTAAAACAGAACTCCCCAAAATAAAAAAGCAGCAGAATGTTTGATAAAAAGCAGCTTTCTCTTGTTTGGCAAGACTATAAAAAAATATTCTATCTTTCTACGGTCATGGCGACTGCTCCA
>NZ_JBHIOZ010000159.1:0-1550 GCF_042195805.1 Bartonella sp. AP57NXGY
GGGTGTTTTTAGTAGGGATTTGGGAAGGGCTGGAAAAGTCGTCTTGCCAAATAGAGTTCTCAAAAGAAAATCTTGGAGAGCAATCATCCAAAGGGCGCACAGTGGAGAGCGATCATCAAAGGGGTGGCTTAAAAGAAGCTACCAAAAATCCGGAACTTCAGGCTTTAAATGAGGACCAATCCGTACCGCTGAGACCTTTTCTGCTAAACCGGTGCGATCTGAAATCTCAACCGCTAAACCACAAAGGGTGGCAGGACCACATGCCGGTTCAAAACGATCTTGCTTCGTCTTATAAAGAAAACGGTGTAAGGGTTCTTCTTTATCCATTCCAAGAGATGAATTATAATCTCCACACATGCCTGCATCTGTTAAATAGGCGCTCCCACCTTCTAAGATCTGCGCGTCAGCCGTGGGAATATGCGTATGGGTGCCAACGATAACACTCACACGACCATCAAGAAAATGGCCAAAACATTGCTTCTCGCTTGTCGTTTCTGCGTGAAAGTCAAAAATAATCGTATCGGCTTGCTCCATCAACGAACAGGCAAGCAGAATATTTTCCGCTGTTTCAAATGGATCTTCTACTTTACACGGCATAAAAACGTTGCCCAACAGATTGGCGACAAGAACACGGGCGCCATTTTTTGCCGTAAAAACACCAGAACCTTTTCCAGGAGTTTCTTTCGAAAAATTGGCAGGGCGTAAAAAACGATCACTCTCATGGGCATACTGCAATGCTTCTTTGTGAGAAAAAGCATGATTACCTGTGGTGACAACATCAACACCGGTTATCAAAAGATCTTGATACGTTTCTTGTGTGAGACCAAAACCACCAGAGGCATTTTCACCATTTACCACAACAAAATCAAGCTGCCATTTCTCAATCAGTTGAGGAAGGTATTCAAAAACAGCTTTACAGCCTGTGCTACCAACAATGTCACCTAAAAATAAAAAACGCATAGGCGCTTTAATCACATTTTAACATTTTAAGAAACCTTTTTCTGTAAAAATTCCTTGTACCTGTAGATCATGTTCTGCTGCGGGAATAGAGGAAACCTCCTGACATGAAAATCCTATGCCCCATAATATCATTTGATGCCCTTGTTTTTCAAGAGCTGCAACAGCACGGTCATAGTATCCTCCTCCATAGCCAAGACGGTGACATTGACGATCAAATGCAGAAAGCGGAACAATAATATTATTGGGGGCAACAACGTCATTGTCTGCACCCGGACCAAAGGTGCCAAAACGCATGGGCTCTAAAATTGTGCTGGGCGAAAATGCACGGAAAATCATGGTGGTGGAATCAAGAACTGCTGGTAAGGCTAAATGCCCACCGCGTAACGCTACAGCATCCAGTAAAGGACGCGGGTCAATTTCCGATTTAATGGGCCAATAGCCTGCTAAAATGAGGCGTGAAAAATCGGTTCCCTTCTTTTCAAGGTATTCAATAAAGTGGCAACAAGCACGCTGCGAAAAGAGTGCACGCTCTTCTGTTAAAAGAGCATCACGACGCGATAAACCGCTTTTGCGTTGCTGTGTGCGAAGGG